>CAYMSY010000401.1:0-3306 GCA_964393195.1 uncultured Alcaligenaceae bacterium
CGCGCCATCTGCACGATCTCGCGACTGGTGGTGCCGCGCACGATGGAATCGTCGACCAGCAGCACGGTTTTGCCCTTGAATTCGCTGGCAATCGGATTCAGCTTCTGGCGTACGCTTTTCTTGCGCATCGCCTGTCCCGGCATGATGAAGGTGCGACCGACGTAGCGGTTCTTCACGAAGCCCTCGCGATAAGGGCGCCCGATTTTTGTCGCCAGCTCCAGCGCGCTCGGACGCGATGAGTCCGGGATCGGTACGACGACGTCAATGCTTTCCCAGTCCGGCAGCTTCTTGACCTCATCAGCCAGTTCGCTGCCGAGACGCACCCGTGCGTCATAAACGCTGATGCCATCGATCACTGAATCCGGCCGTGCAAGATAAACGTACTCAAAAATGCAGGGCGTGAGCTTCGGATTGTCCGCACACTGCTTGGCGTGCACGTGTCCTGCGAAGTCGATAAACAATGCTTCACCGGGCTGAACATCGCGCTCAAACTTGAAGCCGAGCACATCAAGCGCCACGGTTTCGCTAGCCACCGCATATTCAGGCCCGGCCATCGTGTCATTGCGTCCGTAAACCATCGGACGAATGCCGTGCGGATCGCGAAATGCCACCAGGCCGTACCCCGCGATCATCGCGAGCACCGCATAAGCGCCGCGACAGCGCTGATGCACGCCGCGCACCGCCGTGAATATTTTCTCGGGCGTCAACTTCACGCCTTGTGCTGCGCGCTCCAGCTCCAGCGCAAACACGTTGAGCAACACTTCCGAGTCGGAATTGGTGTTGATATGCCTTGCGTCAATGTTGAACAGCTCGCGCTTGAGCGCTTCGCCGTTGGTCAGATTGCCGTTGTGTGCAAGCGTGATGCCAAACGGCGAGTTCACGTAAAACGGCTGCGCCTCATGCACGCTCACGGCCGAACCGGCCGTCGGATAGCGTGTGTGGCCGATTCCTGCGGAGCCCAGCAGATCGCGCATGTTCCGCGTACGGAAAATGTCGAGCACCATGCCCTTGGCTTTGTGCATGTGAAACACCGCCCCGTCGGCCGTCATGATGCCCGCCGCATCCTGTCCGCGATGTTGCAGGCACAGCAGTCCGTCGTAAATCAGCTGATTCACGGGCCCATGCGACACGATTCCGATCACACCACACATAAGGGCACTCCTATAAATCCGTTTTTCGGGTGAATTGCGTCGTTGCGTCGTGCTCGCAATCCTCATGTACGTCCATGTACATTCCGGTTGCTGCGCGCGACGCGCCTAGCACTTCATCCCGAAAATTCGAATCTATAGAAGTGCCCATAACGCTGTCCTTTCCGCCTGCACACTCGTGGCGGCGAATTTGAATTGCTTGGCCAGATCACCGGGCAACTTGTTGCGCAGGATGGCTGCGAACGTTGCCAGCGGCTTCGCCGTCACGCTGTCGCGCCACCAGGCGAATTGCGGCAAGGTGGTGGCGCCGGCGACAAATACCAGCAGCACCACAATCAGCACGCCACGAATCACGCCAAACACCATGCCGAGCGCACGATCCACAAACGACAGTCCAATCGCCTTGACCACGCGGCCGAAGACGTAGCCGACCACGCTGATCAGCACGAAAACTCCGATGAACACCAGCGCATAGCCAATCAGGGAACGCAACCACGGCGTGCCGCGCGTGACCACTTCAAGCGGCAGGGCGTGCCCGAGTTGTTCGCCGAACAGAAACATGCAGACCACGGCCGCGACCCACGCCGCCAGCGCAAACACCTCGCGAATCACGCCACGCCACAGGCCAAGCAACGCTGATAGCGCTACCACCACGATGACTGCGACGTCGAAGCCAGTCATTCTCGATTCCTCTGGACCGGCTTAATTCAGGTTCATTGCAGCGTGACGATCTTGGCTTCGAAGCCCGCCTGAGCGAGCTTGCCGCGCGCGGCCTCCGCCTGCTGCTTGTTCGCATACGGGCCTACGCGCACGCGTGTCACCACACCGTTGGAAACATCGATTTTCTCGGTGTACGCCGGAAATTTGAGCGCCTTCGCCTTGTCGAACATCTGTTTCGCCACAACGGGATCGCGCACTGCGATCACCTGCACCACGAGCTGGCCGGGCTTGCGTTCCGGTTCTGCGGCCGGTTTCGCGGCTGATTTCTCCGGCGCTTTCGCCGCGGCCTTGGGAGCTTCCTTGACCGCCGGTTTCTCGGCCGCCTTCGACACAGGGGCCGGCGCCGCTTTTTCAGGCACCGGTACCACCGCAGTGGCGGCAGGCGCGGGGGCCGGCACTGCCGTTGCCGGCGCCGGAGCTACAGCGGCAACAGCCGCCTGTGCGCCTGTCGGTTCCGTGATCGCAGGAATTTCGGCCGCTTTTTCGACAGCTTTCTTGCCGTCGGCGCCGGCCGGGAATTTGGGTTCAAACTTGGTGCCTTCGACCGGTGGAATGCGCACTTCGACGTTATCCGGCAGGGGCGGCGGTTCACGCTCAAGGAACATCGGCACCGCGATGATCGCGATCAGCAGCAGCACAGAGGCGCCCAGCAGACGCCGGTTGGCGCGGCGGCGCAGTTGCTCAGCGGTGTCAGGCGCTTTTTCGGACGCAGCAGCCATTAACTTATTGCCCCTCAGGCGGCTTGCGCGACCGTGAGGAATGAACCAAAGACTACGATTCTATCGGCTTCCGCCGCCAGTTTCCGCGCCGCAGCATAGGCCTCGGCCACGCTCGCGTGGCGGTGGATGAAGCGATCTTTCACACCGGCGGCAGTTAACGCCGACGCCAAAGTGTCCACATCGGCCCCGCGCGGACCAGGCAGCGGTGCGATGTGCCATTCGTCGATCCGGCCGCTCACGGCGTCGATGACGCCGGCAATGTCCTTGTCACGAAACATCGCGAAAACGGCGTGCGTTTCCGGGAAATAAGCCATGTCAGCAAGCGCTCGCTCAAGTGCAATCGCTGCATGGGTGTTGTGAGCCACGTCAAGCACCGTAATCGGGCGACCGGGCAAGACTTGAAACCGTCCCGGCCATTCGACCTCGATCAGGCCCTGTTTCACTGCGCCCTGCGAAACGGGCAGCCTGTCGCTCAGCACATGCAGCGCGGCGAGCGCGGCGGCAGCGTTGCCAAGCTGGTAGTTGCCGCGCAGCGCCGGAATTGGCAGACCGTGGCGGCGCGCAACTTCGTCGCCGTCACGCATCCAGAAGCTCCACTGGCTCGGCGTCTCCGGTGTTTTTTGCCAGCCGAAATCGCGCCCGATGTAGCGCGCATCGGCGCCACGCTCGGCGGCCGCATCGATCAAAGTCTGCGGCGGATCCGGCTCGGCGATGATTGC
>CAYMSY010000402.1:0-3301 GCA_964393195.1 uncultured Alcaligenaceae bacterium
CGCGACTGAGCTGCGCAACGAGCCGGAAATCCGGCGTTTGCTGCGCATGGCGCAAACGCATTTGGCCGACGCACAGCAGCCTTCGGTATCGGTGGAAGGGCGCTATCTTTCGGCCTATGCGGCGGGCCATTCGGCGGGGCTCGCGGTGCTGCGGCACCACGGCTATCGCAGCGAAAATCGCTACATCGTGTTTCAGTCACTCACGCATACGTTGGGCTGGCCTGCGGAGCGCTGGCGCCTGCTCGACGCCGCGCATCGCGCACGGAACCTGGCCGAGTACGAGGGATTTATGGAGGTTGAGCTGTCGCAGGTGAACGCGTTGATCGCTGTTGTTGCTTTGCTGCTTGTTGATGTGGAACAAGCGGTCGCAATTGCGCCGCCGAAGGCTTAAAGCATCTGGGTTAGGAACCGCGCACAGGGGAACCGAGTCGAACCGCTATCCTTTTCAAGGAGATCAGCATGAATATCCTTCGTAAAAGTCTGGTTGCCGGTCTGCTCGTCATGGCTGGCGCCACCTTCGCCGCAACCGTGTCGGTCACCTTTGTCCAGCCCGAGAAATTCACGGACGCCAGTTTCTCGCGCGGTCAGGCGTCCGAGCGTGATCTGGCGGAGTTGCAGCAGGAAATGCAGCAGCACTTTCAACGTCTGGCTGACCGCAAGCTGGCGGCGAGCGATACGCTCGCTATTGAAGTGCTCGATATTGATCTGGCGGGGAATTTCGAGCCGCATCGGCTGGCGCGCATGTCGGACGTCCGCGTGGTGCGCGATGTCACGATCCCCCGAATCACGCTGCGCTACACGCTGAAGCAGGGTGACCGCGTGGTGACGGGTTCCGAGGAACAACTGAGCGACACGGCCTTCCTCTGGACGCACAACCGTTACTCAGGCGGCGACCGGCTGCGCTACGAGAAGCCGATGCTCGACGCGTGGTTCGAGAAGCGTTTCGCCAAACCTTAGGCGGCCCGGCGCGGCCCGAGGATCAACCCCGGTCAGCCTCGCAGATGCCGAATGAGGTTGAAGTTCTCGTCGTCCGCAGGCGGCTGAAAGTACGCCGTAATCGCGTCGAACTCGGCGTCCGTTGTCCAGGCTGATCCAGCCGGTAGCGCAGCGCTTCGTTGCTTCAACTGGCGTTTGCAGGTGTCGTCGTCGGCGTCGATGAAGTGCAGCTCATGCGGCACGTTCGCGTGCTCGAAGAGGTCGCGAAACCATTGCCGCTGTTTACGCGTGTTGCCCGGATGGTCAAGCACGACCGACGTGCCGCGCGAGAGCAAATCCACGATAAGCGGCGTCAGCGCATCGCGCAGCCGGGTCGAACAGCGCACGTAGTCCGCAATGTTCAGGATTTCGCCGGGATACAGCGCCGACAGCCAGTCGTCCTGGTTGAGCAGCACCGCATCATGCGTGCGCGCCAGCTCTTTCGAGAGCGTTGTCTTGCCGGCAGCCATCTTGCCGCACATGAAGTAAAGCGTTGCGCGTGGCCCGTGCATTTGCAGCTCAGGGCGATCGGTCGTCACGACCGGATTTCGTGACAGGCGAGCGAGTAGTCGATGCGATACGTCGCGACCTGAACGTCCGCTGCGCCGTGCCCGGCCAGACGTGACGCACCAAGATCATCGTTGGCGAGTTCCGTGAGCGCGTTTTCGCTGTATCCCGTGACGATAATTGCCCAGTCGACGCCGGCGTCGGCGCCACGAATGCGCTGCTCGTTGGTCATCTGCGGGTTCAGTGCGCCTTCAAGCAAATGAGCGCTGCCGAGCCCGTTTCTGGCGGGCAGATCAGGCAGCAGTTCTTCTACCAACCATTTGCGCATCTGGGCCTCGGCTGTCGCCTGTGGCCGAAAACGAAGCAGCAGTCCGGCATGACCAACGCCCAGACCGAAGCTGGCGGTTACGGAGCACAGGCCCCGGCGCATGCCGCGGTAGTGCGGCATCATCTTCGATGTCCACGGCGTCGGATTGTTGAGGCGTTGCAGGTATGCGTCGGAGTTCAGCACCGCCAGCTGTTCCACCTCGTACAGCACCATGTAGCGCGGCGTTCCTTCGGTTGCGATCCAACGCGATCCGCGCATGAAGCCGGGGATGGACAGCCGCTCGGGAAGGTGCTCGTGAGTGTGCCAGTCGTCATGCTCGACGATGGCTTCGGGCGCCACATCGAACGACAGCAGCATGGCGGCTTGACCGAGCAGAGGCATGTGCGCTCCTAACGAAGGGTTTTGCGAATCACCAGCTTAAGCCCGGACCATTTTTCATCGACCGCGCAGACCTTGATGTCAACAAACCCCATCGGCAGCGCCACGGCGCGGATGGTGTCTTCGGTAATGTCGGTGGGGGCTTTCGATGCTTTTTTCGGCCACGAGACCCAGACCACGCCGTCGGGCTTGAGCTTCGGACGAATCAGCGTGAGCGTGCTTTCGAGGTCGATTCTCAGCGTGACAAAGAGGTGGACGAGGTCGGCACCGGGCGAGAATTTCTTCACGGTACGCACACTCTCTGGCAGCGGCGCGACGAGCGCAGCGTAGTTGTCCGGCGCGTTGAGAACGCAGAGTTCGCTGTTGGCTTTGATGCCGAGCTTTTTGACCAGCGGGGTGCCGGAGTAGCCGACGGGCGGCGCGCTAGATGTGTTCATGGTTCGACAGGCTCACCACGAACGGGGTACATGCAGGGACTCTCTACTCGCGCGCCAGTTGATGCGGGCGCGTGCTGTCGTAATTCTCGAACGGCTGATGAATCCACGGGCTGTTCGGCAGAAATTCGACGAAGTAATCCGGATTGAACATCGACACGCCTTTTTTCCAGATCACGGCGGTTTTGACTTCGGTGAGATGCGGATAGCGGGTCGGCAGCTCCTGCTTGATGACGTTCAGCGTGTGGCCGGAGTCAGCGAGATCGTCGACGACGAGGACGCGTGGACCGAGCGTCGCGCTGGTCATCGTGAGGTGTTCCGACACCAGCAGCTTGCCACGAACAGTGCCGCCTTCTTCCACGTAACTCGACGTGCTCATGATGGCAAGCGGTTTGTCAAAAATACGCGAGAGCTGATCGCCCACACGCAGGCCACCGCGCGCGATGCAGATGATGCTGTCGAACTCCCACTTTGAATCGTGCACTTGCAGCGCGAGCAACTCGATCAGGCGGTGATAGCGTTCCCAAGTAACGTAAAGATGCCCTGTTTCCGTCATTTGTTGCGTCCAAATCGCTCGTGCACTTTGTCGCAACGGCCTTGCCGTACTTGCGTACTGTCTGCGGCCATCGCTTCGCGTTCACGAACGATTGTGAACGCAACAAAGTGCGGTTTGCTGAAA
>CAYMSY010000403.1:0-3296 GCA_964393195.1 uncultured Alcaligenaceae bacterium
GCCCCCGGCGCTGGCCGAATAGACCATGCCTACGGCCTTCGCGGCAGCCATATCCATGAACATGGTTCCCGCCAGAAACCGCCCCTGACGATCGCAGCGGCCATCGTTGAAGCGCATGCCGGGCAGCGCATGTTGCGCCAGCACCCGTGTGTTTGTCAGGACTACATCATCAGGCGTCAGGGTGAATTCCGCGATCGAATTCTCAAGACCGGCAATCCAGCGATTGTTGGCAACATGCGCAACGCAGCCCGCCATCTCCGGCAACATCCATGTCGTTGCAGATCCATCCGTACTGCGCCAGCGCCACAGCGTTTTCGCCGGGATGTCCACCCAATAAAGAGAGGATTCCTCTGTTACCCAGACCGGACTTTCGCCAACGCCGTTGCGACAGTCGAGGATCAGTTCAGCTGTTGCCATGAAGTGATCTCAGGCCGGAGGAAACGGGCCGAGTTTGACGAACTGTCCGCCCTGATACACGGCGGCAGGGTCGTCCGCAGCCAGGCGCGGTACGTTCGCTTCGACCTCGGCGCGGAACGGATCCGACGAGTCCTTGGGCGTCCAGCCAAGGTGCGTGGCGAGGCGGTTGTCCCACCATGATGGCGTGTTGTCAGACGCCGCATAGACAACCGTATGACCGACATCCGGCGTGAACAGCGAGCAGCGGACCAGTTCCGTGAGGTCATCGTAGCTCAGCCAGGTACTCATCATGCGGTGGTCGATGGCTTTGGGAAACGACGACCCAATCCGCATGCACACTGTTTCGATGCCGTAGCGATCAAAGTAGAAACGTGAAAGTAGTTCGCCGAAGGCCTTGCTGACGCCGTAATTGCCATCCGGGCGCATCTCTGCCGTTGCGTCAAGACGATCTGTCTGTTTGTGAAAGCCGACCACGTGATTTGAGCTGGCAAACACGATGCGATTGACGCCCTTGAGGCGGGCACCCTCGTACAAGTTGTAGGCGCCGCGAATATTGGCGTTGAGGATGGGCTCAAAGGGGCCGTCAATGGACATTCCACCCAGATGAACAACTGCGTCCACGCCGTCGAGCAACGACAGCACCGCCTCGTAGTCGCCGAGATCGCACCGTACCGTCTCCTCGCCCGGCGCTGCCTGCCCGAGTTCGGCTACATCGGAGACGCGCAGGACATTGGCCATGCCGCCAAGTCGGGCACGCAACACCTTGCCGAGCCCGCCTGCCGCACCGGTCAAAAGTAAACGATTGATTTTTATGGGCATTTCTAGTTTTTGAAAGATTTGTCGGTTGTCGTACAACTATTCTATCTGAATGACTTCGAGGGGGTTGCTGCCATCACATAGCAGTCGTTTCTGCTGGTGTATTGCCCTGTTTTTCATTCCGACAATAATCAAATGATAGCGCTAACATCGCAATGTATTCAGTTTCATGAAATCAGTCAAATCAGGCTTACCCTGAACACTGTGTCGTTAGTGCTGACATCAGTTCTCGGGCGCGCCTGAAGTGCGAAACCGGCGCCTCAAGCCGGGCAGGGGTCGCGCTGATTTCTGCCGACGCGCCTAGAATAGTTGGACAACGCGAGAAGTGTGATGTCCAACAATGAAGATTGAGGAAGCTCCCGGATGCCCACGCCACTAGCTCCGCGCACCCTGCGCAAAAGCCGCAGCCTTGCCGTCGACCTGGTCGAGACACTGCAATCCAGAATCAAGGACGGCACCTACGCGACCGGCATGAGAATGCCGACCGAAGCGGACATCATGGCTGAACACGGCGTCAGCCGCACCGTGGTGCGCGAAGCGATCTCACGCTTGCAACAGGCCAAACTGGTCGTAACGCAACATGGCATTGGCAGCTTTGTCAGTCAGACGTTGCCTGAGGAGCAGGGCTTCCGGATTGATCCGATAGATGTCGAAACCGTCGTCGACATTGTGAACGTACTTGAGCTGCGGGTCAGCCTTGAAACCGAATCGGCAGGCCTGGCTGCGGCACGTCGCAATCAGCGCCAGTTGACCGAGATGCATGCAGCGATTGAGGAATTCGCCAATTGTGCATCGAAAGGCAGCGACACCATTGAGGCGGACTTCAGATTTCATCTTGCGATTGCCGAGGCGACGCAAAACCCGCATTTTTTCGACCTGATGCGTCATCTCGGGACCACGCTGATTCCGCGTGCCCGGGTTAACTCACCGCAACTGGCCAAGGAAGAGAAAAGCTCCTATCTCGACCGCGTCAATCGCGAACACAAGCTGATCTATGAGGCCATTGAGCGGCAGGATTCCGACTCCGCGCGCGCCGCAATGCGCGTCCATCTCACCAATAGCCGTGAGCGCCTTCGTCGCGTTGCCGAAGAGTCGTAACCGATCGACTTTGAACGCCGCCTGATTCGTACCATCTGATCAAGTGCTGGTTTTGTTGAACGCCTGAACGCGTGCGCGTCTGATCGGCGTTCGCTTCGTCATTTCCATAAACGTTGTCTGAAATTGCTGACAAACCAGCCTTGAACGGCATTTTGTTTTTGCCAGACGTCAGACATATGATGACTGTGATATAGTTTTTCTACGTTGGCGGCTGAGGAGTTGTTGCCGGCGGTTGCGATATGGCCTGAACGGCAGGAACGACTGCATTGAAGTGATGCAGAAGCGTAGGCAGCAGGCATGCAAGGGGCGCAACAAGGGCGATAACGGCCGCGAGTTGGGGCGTCAAAGATCATTAGCTCAGAGGAGGAGAGACCCATGAAGAATGACAATAAATTTTTGTTGTCGCCCATCGCACTGGCATTGCTGACCATCATGAGTCAGGCGTCGGCCCAGCAAACGCCGGCCCCGGCAACGCCACCTGCGAGCCAGACCCCGGAGCAGACCAAGGCGGCGGAGCCAGCCAAAGCAGCCGGCAATGTCGTCGAGCAGGTCATCGTGACCGGATTCCGCGCATCCCTTGAGAGTGCGCTCAACAAGAAACGTGAAGACAACGGTATTGTTGACGTGATCAAGGCTGAAGACATCGCCAAATTCCCGGATACCAATCTTGCCGAGTCGCTGCAGCGCGTGCCGGGCGTGGTGATTGATCGCGATGCTGGTGAGGGCCGTAACATCACGGTTCGCGGCCTCGGCTCGGACTTCACACGCGTTCGCATCAACGGCATCGAAGCGCTGGCGACAACGGGGGGCACCGACAGCTCGGGCGGCAACAACCGCTCGCGTGGTTTCGACTTCAATGTGTTCGCGTCGGAACTGTTCAATTCGATCACGGTGCGCAAGAGCGCTTCCGCAGACGTAGATGAGGGCTCGCTCGGCGCAACGGTGGATTTGCAAACGGCACGTCC
>CAYMSY010000404.1:0-3296 GCA_964393195.1 uncultured Alcaligenaceae bacterium
GATGATCGGGTGATGTGCAATTCCCGTTGAGTTGCACATGCGTCGAATCTTACATCGGATTCTTCCGTCCGACTACCCATTGCACGACGATGTCATGAGAACGACATTTTTGTCGTGAACCTGCATTTTTCCCGATATAGCTTTTTCTCAAAAAGCTTTCCATGTAGGGCTTTAAGTCAAATTCATCCATAAGTCGACTATTGACGTTTCTAGACGCTATGCCCTATTCGTCAAGGTTTTCACGAAAAAGTTGTTCCATAAAAAACCGTCACCAAACCCGCCGCAGCGAGCACCGAGAGCACTGCAAGCACGGCCTTGCGGAACCCCGCCTCACTGACATGCAGGAACCCGCGTGAGCCAATGGCGATCCCCGCCAGCAGCGGCACGGCGAGCCACGCGGCCAGCACAAAAGTGTGGCCGGTCACCACGCCATGCCATGTTCCCCAGCTCAGCGAATACAGTGCGCTACCGAAAAACAGCAGGATCAGCGTGGCACGCAGGTTCTTCGCAGGCAACGAGACGGCAAACAGCATCACCGAGGCGACCATGCCCCCGAGCGATGTCGCACCGGCGAAGAATCCCGCCACGATGCCGGTCCCGAAGCGCAGCGGCAGACCGTCCGGCAGCTGCGGTCGCCGGTTGAGCAGCAGCGCCAGACTCGCGATCAACAGCAAGATACAGCCGCCAACGCGCAGCGCCGTGACCGGAAGGTAGGCAAGCGCGGCAACGCCGACCGGAATTGACAACAGATAGGCCGAGGCCAGCGGCGTTAGCCATTTCCAGTTGACGTCGCGCCACACGCTCGGGATCAGTGCGATGCTCGCGATCACCTCCATCGCCTGCGCCGTGGGAATGATCAGTTTGGGCGAAATGACGAATGCTGCACTGGCGACCAGCACAGCAGACAACCCGAATCCGGAGAAACCACGTACCAGACCGGCAAGCAAGGCACACAGACTGAGAATGAGGATGTGCTCGGGCGGAGAGAAAGCAGGCATGTGCACACGTTAGCCGATGAATGGCGGCGATCGGCTGCTGCTGTTCACAATTCCACTCGTCACGAAACCGGGCGTGGCATCGCCAACGGTATCGACTGTCGCTACCGTCCGCCACGCGACGCGCTACGTCGAGGCAGACGCTGGTCGCGCGCGCTTTGCCGTGAAACAGTTTGCGCCGTCATCACTTCCAACGGAAATCCTGAACATGAATATTTCACAACGCGTACTGAGCGCTGCGACCAGCGTCGCGCTCGCCCTGAGCCTCGCGCTCGCGACCACCTCTGCCAACGCGCACCGCAACGAGGGTCCCTCGGCCATCAGTGCCGTTTCGGTCCTGCCGGTTGCATCGGTCGCCTCAGCGGCCGCGGCCGGCGTCGGCGCCAGCGCTGGCGCCGCAACCATCCCGCTGGCCTTGTCGGCTGGCGGCGCCAGGCTCGTCGTCCGCTCGCTGGAGGTGACCGCACGCGGCACAGTCTGTGTACTCGAACGCGTCTCCGACGGCGCCACGGCCACCATCGAACTGACGGGACGTACGATCGAACGCGGTTCGCTTGCCGTCGGCCGCAGCGTTGAGGTTGGCGTGAGTGCGGCGGGCGTCGTGCTGTCGGCAGCCGGCGAAGTGGTTGCCTTCATCCCGAGCGAGCTTGGCCGCGCCCTGATGCACAACGAACGCATCACCAACTAACCGGAATGCCGATCATGCTCAACACCATGACCTTCGCCTTGATGCGTGCACTGGCGGCCATCACGCTGGCGATTGCGCTTTGTCAGCCGGCCCACGCCGGGCGCTCGTGCGAAGACAAACCGCCGAACCCGCAAAGCGTCACCCGCGGCCTTGCGCTGGCCGAACGTACACGTAACGCGCTTGATTCCAGCGGCGCCCGCGTCGTTCTACTGGCGCGCTCCGGGCAGGACCTGAGCAAATACGGATTGCGCTATTCGCATCTCGGCTGGGCGTACAAGAGCGAAGCCGGTCAATGGCTGATCGTGCACAAACTCAACAGCTGCGGCAGTGCCGACGCTTCAATCTATCGCCAGGGTCTTGGCGAATTTTTCCTCGACGATCCGTTTCGTTTTGAAGCAGCGTGGATCGTCCCCACTCCGGATGTTCAGGAGCGGCTCTACCCGCTGTTGCAGGACAACGCACAGGTCGCCGTGCTCAACACCCGCGCCTACAGCATCGTGAGTTACGCGTGGGCGACGCGTTACCAGCAATCGAACCAATGGGCGCTGGAGTTGCTGGCGCAGGCGGTGGACCCGGATATCCGCTCACGCGAACAGGCGCAAGCCTGGCTGCGCTACAAGAATTATCAGCCGAGCGTGCTGCGCATCGATGCCCTGACCCGCCTCGGTGGCCGTATCAGCGCGGCCAATGTAGCCTTTGACGATCACCCGAACGAAAAACGCTTCTCCGACCGCATCGAAACGGTAACCGTTGACTCGATGTTTGCCTGGCTCGTGGCAGCACGGCTTGCCAACGGCGTTGGCGTGCAACGCGTTCAGGGGTAGTGACCGGTGGCGAAGACTTCGCGCGATAAACTCGACGCCTCAATACTGTTTCACCATCGGGGTCGTCCATGCAAGGTTTCATCAAATTCGCCGTCGCCGTATTGCTGGGTTTCACCGCCACCGTCGCCGCCGCACAGGACAAAGTCGTCTATCACATCGATCAGGCGGCGACGCAGGGGCTCAAGGGCCTGCGCAATATCCGCAATCATCTGGACACTGCGCCGGACACCAGGATTGTGGTGGTTACTCATGCCGAAGGCGTCGATCTGCTGATGGAAGGCGCGAAAGAGGAAAAAAGCAAAACCGAGTACGCACCGCTTGTTTCTGCACTCAAGGCACGCGGCGTACGGTTTGAAATATGCGAAATCACGCTCAAGAATCGCAACCTCAAGAAAGATCAGTTCATTCTCGACGCCGATTACACGCCGTCGGGCGTCGTCCGTATCGCGCAGTTGCAGGCCCGCGAAAACTACGCCTACATCAAACCCTAGTCGCCTTCCGGGCTGACCGCGATGCAAGGTCTGCATCTCACCGCCGACCTGTTCGACTGTGCCTGCCCGCGCGAACTCCTGATCGACCGCGGCGTCCTGCAGGAAGCCTGCATACGTCTGGTCCGACGATCGGGCCTCACAGTCGTCGGTGACGATTTCCACCAGTTCGCGGATTTTGAGAGTGAACCCGGTGGCGTCACGGGCCTTGTGCTGCTCGCGGAATCGCACCTCGCTGTACACACGTGGCCGGAGCTGGGTGCGGTCACGCTGGATGTTTATGTCTGCAATTTCAAACATG
>CAYMSY010000405.1:0-3288 GCA_964393195.1 uncultured Alcaligenaceae bacterium
TTGACGACGGTACATCTTTATCTTGAAATCCCCATCCAACAAGGGCTTACAAGGCAAATGTCGTTGAAGTCGACATTCTGCGCAAATTGGCCTTAAGCCCTTATTGAATGGCCATCCGGACAAAAATCTGTTGCCCCGTCACGGGCGCTTGCAGCGACCTTGAACGCCCGTGCAGAACCCGCTAAGCTCGCGGCGCCCACTCCTGGGCCTCGCCGCGCGCTGACAACCAGAGGTCTTTATGATCATCCGATGCTTTGTCGTTGTTCTTGCCTTCCTGAATCTCGCAGTCAGTACAGTCCAAGCGATTCCCGGACAGCCCGGCACGCTTGACGCGTCGTGGGGGACGCTGAGCCCGCTCGGCCCCGGCAAGATCGCCACATCGGTGGGCGGCACCAGCGACATCGCACGTGGGATGGTGATTCAGCCTGACGGCAAGGTGGTGATTGCCGGAAGTTGCGTAAGCGCGGCGGTCCCGATATTTTGTGCCGCCAGATATAACCCCGACGGAAGTCTTGACACGAGCTTCAATGGCGTGGGCTTTGTATTGACGTCTGTCGGCGCAACGTCTGATATCGCGACGGCCGTCGCCCTGCAGGCAGACGGAAAAATCATTTTGTCCGGATACTGCTTTATTGCCGGCAGAAATAACTTCTGCGCGGTTCGTTACAACGCGAATGGCACGCTGGACACAACGTTCAACGGTTCCGGCAAAGTTAACAGCACAGTATTGGTCACCAGCACCAGCGCCAACGCAACCGCCGTAGCCGTGCAACCGGATGGGCGAATCGTCCAGGCTGGCTATTGCGTGGCGGGGCTCAACCTCTTTTGCGCGGCACGTTACAACACCGACGGTTCACTTGACACAAGTTTTGGCACAACCGGAACCGGTACTGTCTTCACCATTATTCTCGGCAATGACGATAGGGCGCTTGCCATTGCCCTGCAACCAGACAACAAGATCGTGCTCGCGGGCACTTGCATGAGCTCCGTCAATGCTGATTTCTGCGCCGTCCGGTACAACGTCAACGGGTCATTGGACTCCAGTTTCAACGGCACGGGATTCAAGGCGGCAGGAGTAGGCAATGCGACCGATCAGGCCAACTCGGTCGTCATTCAGCCTGACGGAAAAATTGTGCTTGCCGGCACCTGCTTCGTCACTGGTATCGTCGCCAACAACTTCTGCGTGCAGCGCTACAACGCCAACGGCTCGTCCGATCTGTCCTTTTACGGGGTTGGCAAAGTCATCACAGATTTGACGGCGGGCAGTCAGGAAGCGTACTCGTTGACACTCCAGGCCGATGGCAAACTGATACTTTCAGGACGCTGCGCCGATGCTGGCGGCAATATCGACTTCTGTGCCGCGCGCTATCACAGCGATGGCCAGCTGGACGTTGGCTTCAACAACAGCGGAAAGTTCGTTACCCCCATCACCACCGGAAACGACTCCGGCTATGCGAGCGCTTTGCAGCGCGATGGCAAACTGCTGCTTGCCGGAACTTGCTACACCAGCGGATCAAATACCGGCTTATGCATCGCACGCTACGACGGTGGGCCGTTCGGTTACAGGGCTTGCTCCGCCGACATCGATGGCGATGGTCGAGTACTTGCAACGACCGATTCGCTCATCCATGCCCGCATCGCGCTCGGCATCACCGGCAACGCGGTGACGAACGGCATCAGCTTCCCGCCCACCGCCACGCGCAACACCTGGCCGCTGATTCGCGACTATCTGGTTTCGCAGTGCGGAATGTCGCTGGTGCAGTGAACCAACGGCATCGCGTTTGTGACGCCGAAACCATTCCGTGACTCAACAGCTTTGTGCTGAAATGTCCATTCAAAAAGGGCTCAGCACGTAAATCCGCCATTTATCGATAAATGGCCAAATCACCATCCTAGCCCTCACTGGATGGGCGTTTAACTGAAAAGCTGATAGCCGGCCATTGGCAATTTTCCGTAGCACTTGGCTCTCCGCACCAAGTCAGTGATAATTCGATGACATCGGCATAAAACCAAAACGTGTCGGGTCGCGATCAGTGCATCGCCTGACCACAACGACCGGCCATGAATTCGAGGGGTTACGCACGACGGAGCGCGACCCGACCCACGCTGTACGGCAGTCGCACACCACGACGATTCACCCGTAACGTCTTGAGTTCATCTGATGCCCCTCCTCGCCTTTCTCCGTCACACGCACCACGCACGCTGCGTGCGCAACGTCTGCGCCCTCATGCTTGCCTGCACGAGCATGGCCGCACTCGCCACCGTCGGGCAGCCCGGCACGCTTGACCCGACGTGGGCACCGACCAGTCCGCTCGGCGCCGGCAAGCTCGTCACGCCGATGACCACCGGCACCGATCGCGTTCGCGCGAGTGCGCTGCAGGCGGACGGCAAGCTGGTGCTCGCGGGCTATTGTCCGAACCCGACGCGCAACGACTATTGCGTGGTTCGCTACAACACCGACGGCTCGCTCGATACCAGCTTCAACGGCACCGGCAAGCGGCTGTTTTCAATGGGCCCGGACGACGATCAGGGCAACGCGATGGCGATCCAGTCCGACGGAAAAATCCTCGTGACGGGCGCCTGCGTGACCATCAATTCCGAATACGATTTCTGTACCGCGCGACTCAACCCCGACGGCTCCTTCGACACCACATTCGGCGACAACGGCCGCGTCATCACGCCCGCTGGCGGCAGCGGCGCAAACTTTGGCAATCACGCCAGAACCATCGCCGTCCAGAGCGTTGGCGCGAACGCCGGCAAGATCGTCGTAGGCGGCACCTGCACGCTGGCGACCGACGCCAATCAGCGCCTCTGCGCCGCGCGCTATCACGCCAACGGCACACTCGATTCGATCTTCAACGGCACCGGCGTCTTCGTTGAGCCGGCGCACACCGACGGACAGATCATCACCATGAGCATGGCGCTGCAGGCCGACGACAAGATCGTCTTCGTGCGCGCCTGCAACAATTTCACCGACTTCTGCACCATCCGCTACACCGCCAACGGCGTGCTCGACACCACGTTTAACGGCACCGGGCGGGTGCAGACCGATTTCTCGGCAGGCCGCGACCTTGTCACCAGCGTCAAGGTTCAAAGCGATCAAAAAATTCTCGTCTCCGGCAGTTGCGACAACAGCGACCCGACGGTCGCGGACAACGGCTCCTACCGACGACACGATTTCTGCATCGCTCGCTACAACAGCAACGGCTCGCTCGACACCACGTACAACGGCATCGGCAAAGTGCTATCGCCGATCAGCGCGGCCGTGGACTTCATCAACACCAGCGC
>CAYMSY010000406.1:0-3287 GCA_964393195.1 uncultured Alcaligenaceae bacterium
AAACTGGGCCTGACGCCCCCGCCCGGCGTGCTGCCGGTCATCCGCTTCCGCAACCCGGACGACGGCGTGGTCGCCTGGGACGACGCGGTCAAGGGCCGCATCGAGATCGCCAACGCCGAGCTCGACGACCTCGTTATTGCTCGCCAGGCGCCGGTCGGCGAAGTGGGGGTGCCCACCTACAACTTCTGCGTGGTTGTCGACGACATCGACATGAGGATCAGCCACGTGATCCGCGGCGACGGCCATGTCATGAATACGCCGCGCCAGATCAACATCTTCCGCGCGCTGGGCGTCGAGCCGCCGGTGTTCGGTCACACGCCAACGGTACTCGGTCACGACGGCGAAAAGCTTTCCAAGCGGCACGGCGCGACAGGTCTCAACGAATACAAGGACAACGGCTATCTGCCCGAGGCCATCATCAACGGCCTCGCGCGCCTCGGCTGGTCGCATGGCAACGACGAAATCTTCTCGCCGCAGCAGCTTGTCGAATGGTTCAACCTCGAATCGCTGACGCCCTCACCGGCTCGCTTCGATGCTGAAAAGTTTGAATGGCTCAATGGCGAACATGTCAAGCGGTTGCCGACGGATGAACTGGCGAAGCGTTTGCAGCCGTTCCTGAGTGAACAGGGCTACGACCTTGCACACGGTCCATCCGCACTGGCCGTTGCCGAGCTCCTGCGCGAACGCGCACCGACGCTGCGCAAGATGGCCGAGCTGGCACATTTCTGCTATCACGTCATCACGCCGGACGCTGCGCTGCTTGCACAGCATCTCACCGATGCGAACAAACCCGCAATTGCCTGGGTCAAAGATCAGCTTGCCACTGTGGAATGGTCCAAACCCGCGCTCGCCGCGATGCTCAAGGAGGCGCAAGCCAAGTTCAGCGTCAAGACGCCGCAGGTCATGATGCCGCTTCGCGTATTGCTCACGGGCAGCGCGCAGGCGCCCGGTGTGGACGCGCTCATGCTCACGCTGGGGCGCGAGGAAACGCTGCGGCGCGTGATTGTCTAGATGTCGCGTCTGGCGTCGCGAATGGTTTGCGATGTCCCGATAACGACATATCGATACTGATTTTTCTGGAGTCCGTCATGAAGTTTCCAATCCTCGCCACTGGGCTATTCGCTGTGTTGCTGGTGGCGTGCTCGCCGTCATTCGCGCAATCAGGGGCGAGTCCGGCAGTCACCGAAAATATCCGCAAGCTGCTGACGCCCAAGCTCTCGCCGGGCACCAAAATTGAAGCGATTCGCCCGACGGCGATGACGGGGCTTTACGAGGTACAGGTGGGCACCGACGTCGTGTATGTGAACGAAAACGCCACCTTCCTGTTTCAGGGGACGCTCATTGATCTCGACAAGGGCCGCGACCTGACGCGCGAACGCCGGGAAAGTCTGGTAGCCGAGGCGGAGGCGACGATCATGCCGACGCTATGGTCGGCCGACGCGCTCAAGGATGCAGTCAAGCTGGTAAAGGGCAACGGTACGCGCAAGGTGGTCGTGTTTGAGGACCCCTACTGCGGCTACTGCAAAAAACTGCGCCAGAGTTTCGCCGAAATGAACGACATCACGGTCTACACCTTCATGGTCGCAGCGCTGAGCCCGGATTCAGCAAACAAGGCGCGTGATCTCTGGTGTTCGACCGACCGCGTGAAAGCCTATGACGACTGGATGGTTCGCAACAAGGCGCCGGTCGCCGCAGACAAGACGTGCGCCGATCCGGTCAAACGGGTTGCTGATCTGGCCAAACGCCTCGGCGTCGGCCCGGTACCGCACGTCGTGTTCGCCGACGGTAGCAAAAACCTCGGTTATCTCGCATCCGCCGATTTGACGCAGCGTCTTTCGGCGATCAAAGCGACGTTTTAGTTCGCGTCAGGCGGCGCAACCCGCGCTCGTCACGTCCCTCGCGGCGACATCCGTCTTGCTGCGCGTCATCGTGACGCCGCGTTTGAGTGCGGTCATTTCCGCGAGGATGGAAACCGCAATTTCACTCGGCGTTTTTGCGCCAATGTCCAGTCCTACTGGGCCGCGCAGGCGCAGCACTTCCTCCTGTGTGACGTCGAATTCAAGCAGCCGCTCGCGGCGCTTGTCGTTGTTGCGCTTCGAGCCCAGCGCGCCGACATAGAACGCGGGCGACTTGAGCGCTTCCATCAGCGCGAGATCATCCAGCTTCGGGTCATGCGTGAGCGCGACCACGGCGCTGTTGCGATCCAGATTCATCGCGATCACGGTGTCGTCGGGCATCTCTTTGGTCATCGTGACCTGCGGCAGATCGTGCCACTGCTCCTGATACTCATCGCGCGGGTCGCAGACGGTGACCTGATAGTCGAGCGGAATCGCCATCGTCGCAAGGTACTTCGAAAGCTGCCCCGCGCCGATGATTAGCAGGCGATATCGCGGACCGTGAATGGTGGTGAGCGTTTCGCCGGTGAACGCGAGCACATCCGCGCCCGTCGCGTCCTCGCGCCGCGTGACGGCGGTGCGCAGGTCCAGTGTGCGCTTCACGATGCGGTGCGCCTCAAGATCGGCCAGCAGGCCGCGAATATCGCTCTGCGGCGTCAGCGGCTCCAGCACCATTTCCACCGTGCCGCCGCAAGGCAAGCCGAACTGATTCGCCTGATCGGCCGACACGCCGTAACGCACGCTCTCCGGCAGCTTCGCAGCGAGCTTGCCGTCCTTCACCTTGGCGATCAGGTCGTCCTCAATGCAGCCGCCCGACACCGAGCCGATCACCTGTCCGTCATCACGAATCGCCATCATCGCCCCAATCGGCCGCGGCGCGCTGCCCCAGGTGCGAACGACAGTACCCAACGTCGCCCGACGACCACTGTCGGTCCAGGCGAGGGCAGTTTTGAGAACGTCTAAATCGAGGTTGTCCATGATGGTGGTGCGGAGTGAATTGAGAGGGGCGGCTGCGAGGCGCTGAGCAATGGCGCGAATCTTACGCCGAGCGTGATTACCATGCAGATAGCGTGCCCGTTGCGTACGCGTTGGCGAAATGACCGGAGTGTCCGGAAAGCTGTCGCATTTCTGAACAATGACGC
Source organism: uncultured Alcaligenaceae bacterium (assembly GCA_964393195.1). Taxonomy (GTDB): domain Bacteria; phylum Pseudomonadota; class Gammaproteobacteria; order Burkholderiales; family Casimicrobiaceae; genus Casimicrobium. The sequence goes on from CAYMSY010000406.1 coordinate 3,038, forward strand.
GCAACACTGCGACAGCTCACGCGACGACTTTTCGCTCAAACGCGGCTCACCGGCTACCACGACGATTCGGGAAAGCTGGGTTGCCGTGCATCTCGCTGCGAGACTCCAATCGGGTCCCATGCCAAGCCAATTGGACTGTCGCAGAGGGACCCGGGTTTACGCATCGCCTGCGGGAGACCTTCGCCGCGAAAGGGTGGAGAAGGCAATGTTGTCGATTTTTGTTTACTGCCGACGGCCTGCAAAGCATTGA
>CAYMSY010000407.1:0-3283 GCA_964393195.1 uncultured Alcaligenaceae bacterium
CGCGCAAGGCGCAAGTCTGCTGACGTTCAGCCAGGGCGTGCATTCGCCGGCAACGCGACGCTTACTCGCTGCACCGGTTGACGCGCTGGCCATTGGCAAACTCAGCCCGGATTCAACCGGTGACGTTGTGATGTTGAGTGCCGGACGCATTCATATCCTGCATGGCCGCGTCACCGCCGCAAATCCATCAGCCAATGCACTGGAAACGCTCGAAGCTGGCTTCGCTGTGCGGGCCTTCACACTCGGGGACTTCCTCTGGGATCGCACGGGAGTGACAAAAATTGCGCTGCTGACCGACGACGGGTCGGTGCACATCGCCGCCCGTGGCGAGATCGATACACGCCCGTTTACAACCGAAGAAATCCGCGCGAAACGCAACGCTCAGAACTCGGGTCAGTCCAATTCGCCGAAACGTGGCCAGAACGGTATTTCGCAAACTTGGCGCATTTACGACGCAAGCCCCGCGCACGGGAGCCCTCTGGCTGCCGGATCGATGCCGAAATTGCTTCGGGCGCGACTGTCCAATCAAGCGACCGATGACATCGTCGTCGTCGACGCACAACGCCAGACCATCGATGTTTTGACCGATGAGGTCGGTGGTCGCAAACGGTCCAGCGTGAGCTCGAGTCGGGTGCCGGTTGCGGTTCTCTCGATGCAAACGAGTGCCTTCGTATTGCCTGGCCTCGTCGTCCTCGGTCAGGGCGCTGCGGCTCCAGGCGTCGTACCGTCGTCGCCACTCGCCACATTCACCGTTACGAAAACGGCCGACACGAACGACGGAACCTGCAACGCCGATTGCAGTTTGCGCGAGGCCATCAGTGCGGCCAACGCAGCGACCGGTGCACATACGGTTGTCGTACCTGCAGGCACGTATACGCTTACGCTCGGCAACGCAGGCGGCGTCAACGAGGACAACAACGCGACGGGGGACCTGGATATCAATAACAACGTGTCGCTCGTAGGCGCCGGGTCTGCGACTACGATCATTCAGGCGGGCACTACAACGAGCAACGGTATCGACAAGGTTATTGCGGTCAATCCGTTCTGCACCAGCGCGATAAATGTCTCGATTTCTGGCGTAACGATACGCTTCGGGCGCAATACCCAACCCGCTGGGGCATCTGACTTCAGTTATACCGGCGGTGGTATTGACGTTTGCAACACGGGCAGCGGTGGGTTCACGATGACCAACGTGGTGGTAGATCAAAACACGGCCACGACGGGGTATGGCGGTGGCGTGAACTTTGATAGCGTGGCGCCGGCGACCGGAACCTATTCCATCATCGGCAGCACTATTAGCGGAAACCGCACCACGTCAGCTGCGTCCGTTATAAAGAACGGCGGCGGCATCAATCTTTTCGGTGATGCACACAACGTCAACATTACAAACTCAACGATCAGCGGCAACACAAGTGCTGCCGAGGGCGGCGGGACTTACGCCCGACACACCAACGGCGGCGCGATCCAGGTATCGGGCACGACGATTTCCGGCAATACGGCGGCGAGTCGCGGCGGTGGCGTGTCAAACAGCAATTTGTTGGCGTCATCGCTTGCCATCAACAATGATTCGGCGCTTATAAACAACGTGTCGCAGGGTACGGCAGCGTCCACCGAGTCGCGCGGCGGCGGCATATTCATTCTTTCTGGCGTGGTCACGAATACCACCACGTTGACCGAGGTCACCATCACCGGCAATCAGGCCAGCACCGGCACGTTTCAGGGCGGTGGCGGCATTGCTGCCATCGTGGGCACCGTCAACGCAACCTTCAATCGTATTGCGGGCAACACGGCGGGCACGGGTGGCGGCAGCGGTATTCACAATGCTGGGGCAACGGTAAGCGCGACCAACAACTGGTGGGGATGCAACGCCGGGCCTGGCAGCGCACCCTGTGACCGCTCTATCAATACCAGCGGCACGCTCACCACCGCGCCGCAACTGACCTTGCGACACGCCGCCTCGCCCACAACCATTGTCGTGGGTCAAACCAGCACCTTAACGGCGGATTTTTTACAAAACTCAACGCCCGCCGCAGTGGCTGTGAGCAATCTCGACGCCATGATCGGCACGGTGCACGCGTTCAACACTGCCGTGCTCGGCACGATTTCCGCAGCACAAACCAGCATTCAGAATACGGGCACCGCGACGGCTACCTTCACTGGCACGAGTGCCGGTGCTGGAAGTGTCAGCAGTGTTGTCGATGCACAGTCAGTTGCCGCCGCGATCACGATCAACAAGGCGAGCACCACAACCACCATCACGAGTGATTTACCGGATCCGTCGGACATCAACGCAGCCGTTATCGTGAGCTACGCGGTTGCCGTCAATGCGCCGGGGGTCGGTACAGCGACCGGCAATGTCGTCGTCACCGTGAGCGGCGGCGCAGAGACCTGCACCGGAACGGTCGCTGCGGGCAACTGCTCGATTACGCTGACGACGGCGGGCGCACGCACGCTCACCGCCACCTACGCCGGCGACACCAACTTTACGGGCAGCAGTGGGACTGCGGGCCACACGGTCAACGCATTACCGACACTGAGCATCAATGATGTTGCGCTGGCCGAGGGAAACTCGGGCACGCAGAGCCTGACGTTTACGGTGACTCGTACCGGTGCAACCGCGTCGGCGGTTACGTTTAATTTCGCGACGGCCGACAACACGGCAACGGTTGCCAACGCTGACTATGTAGCGACATCCGGATCGGGCTCAATTCCAGGTGGTGGCGCGTCCGGCACCACCACGATCAACGTAACGATCAACGGTGACGCGATCTTTGAGGCCAATGAAACGTTCTTTATGAATATTTCTTCACCCACGAACGCAACGATTGTCAAAGCGCAGGGCATCGGCACTATCAGCAATGATGATGCGGCACCACCTCAGGAAACCGTGTCGTTGACATTTGCGGGCTCTGGTACCGGAACAACCACCAGCGCGACCGCAGGCTTGAGTTGTGCGGCTAATTGTGCAACGACGGTTGCCAATGGCACCGCCATTTCGGTCACACCGGTCGCGACCGGCGGCTCGGTTTTCACGGGCTGGTTAGGTGCGTGCACGGGCTTGGGAGCCTGCACGGTGACGGTTACAGGGGCCACTGAGCTCGTCGCTACCTTCGCCCCGTCCGGAACGGTTGCGACGCTCGATATCGATGCCAGTGCGCCATTGACCAAGTACGATGCCGCCACCGATGGCGTCATGGTTTTGCGCTCCTTACTCGGGTTTGAAGGGAGCGCCATCTCAACGGGAACTGGCACGCGAAGCGCCGCGGACATCGCAATCTACGTC
>CAYMSY010000408.1:0-3281 GCA_964393195.1 uncultured Alcaligenaceae bacterium
TCAAAATTCCGGTCATGCCTGACGGCGGTTTTTTCGTCTACGCCGACGTCAGCGCTTTCACCAGAGACAGCGAAGCCTTCGCCAGCGACATCCTCGACCGGACCGGCGTCGCCTTCGCACCGGGCATTGACTTTGGCGAGTTTCGCGCACGCGAGCATGTACGCATGGCCTACGCTGTGAACATGGCGAAATTGCAGGACGGCGTGCAGCGGTTGACGCAGGCGTTGGTCTAGGGTCTGCTCACATTACCTTCACGAGAGCGTCGGGGCTGTTCTCGCTGCACAGTTAGGCGCGAAGGCTGCCGTGACGCGGGCGCTGTTGCCAAAACACCCCAAAGGATGGCAACGAAACGACATAGAACTGTGCGAAATGTGACAATGTGGCCCGTGCAGGCCTACAGCGCTTCTCAGTCGCAAACACACTCAGCATTTCCTGCGCTATTACCCCGCTCAACGGTACTTTTGCGCAATCACAACAGGCGAGGGAGTTTTTCCAGCAATCGCGGCTTGCGTAATGCCATCAAGGCCAAGTTTCTCACTTCTGGCCAACCACAGCTCTGCGGCCCCGGGATACAGATACTCGTCTGTAGCAGGGTTTTCAAACGGAGAAACGGCATTGGTCGATATCAGTGCATCCCACGGCGAATAAGATGAACTCCAAACACCCGCCGAGTATCTAAATTGGACGTCATGCGTACCTGTAGCACTTGAATCGGGTGGCGGTACCAAACGTGATCGGTTACTGCCAACGCAAATTTGTGGTCGATCTTCTGTGTCCATTGGATACGGCGCTGGCCCATGCTGCCGCCAGAAAACGTCGCCGGAATTCGTCAAACGAAGCGCAATTTCATAGACCGGATGCTGACCGTTGACTGGATTGAGTAATAGGGGGTCATAGTCACGCAGCAGGCCCTGAAGTTCCGCCCGGGCACCGACTTTGCAGTATTGTCGGAACATCCTGCTGGCGTCGAAAATCCCGTTCAATTCAGGGCGATACCAAGCGTAGCCATCGCTATGCCATGAGTTGACTCCACGCATCGCCGCAAGCCAGGCGACCTGCCGCGAGCGGTGCCGATGCGGAGCAAGCAAGCTGATAGTCTCACCCATGTAAGCGCTTTCTGCCAATCGCTGCCGCTCGATGCGGAGAAGCGGCGTGTCTACAGCCGCATCCCCTTGCCACAGCGGTACCAACACTGCGATGCGGGTAAAACCACCTGTCGGAACAGCCGTGGCCGTTGCAACCGCAGGCGTGTTACGCCCCCCGAAGGTATACCGATAATTCATCGCCTGAGTGTAGTCATACGCTGTGAACGCTTCCATACCAAAAAATGACCAGCCTGAAATGTTCAACCCCTTCAAATCCGAGGTGTAAGCAAAGTCATAAAGTGGTCTGTTAGCCCGAAAAAAATTGACCGGCCCCGGAAACTCGGCCGAAGGAATCGTGGCTCCAAATTCATTGCCGTTCAGCTCATCGCGAACGCCATGCATGATGTAGTCATACATGTTGTGACGCGTAATGAACATCGGGTCGGCCATTTCCCGAAAGCCTGTCGCCACCGAGTCGTCTTCAATCCCTAGCGTGCCGCGGAAAACAACCTGGACCGAATAGTCCACACCGTCAAGAGGGATCGGATTGCCCGAAAAGTCAAAGATCATCTCTTTCTCTTCATCTGCTTGGAGCGACTCGATCAAGGTCGAAGATGTCACTAGCGTTTCGTTGCCATCACGACAGTCCGTGGACACGGTTGGATCATGTCCTGCCGCCGTTGGCTCATTGCCACTGCCATAAATTGCGGAGAGACTGCTACAAGCGCCAAGCCCGATGGCGGCCGACAAGTCATTCCGAAAGACTCGATCTCGATGCAAACGTACGACCGCTACAAATTTTCCGGGGCTCATGTGTTGGGCTACTGAGGCACCACCTGTAGGGTCGGAGATCGCTGGCGTCGTGTTCCTTACTTTCAGCACAAGCTTTTTGAAGCCTGTACTGTTCGCATGGTCCACGACACCAAAAATTCCGTCCGTCGTGGGCTTGATATCTAGACTGCCGCGGAAGAAAAAGTCAATCATTCCCGCCGAATATCCCACTGCTCGCGGAATTAGCAACTTCGCGTGATCATCAACGACTCGCCAATCGATCGAATGGGTGAACGCTGACGCCCCCATACCAGCAGCGTACAGCTCAAAAACATCCTGCAGAAGACCCGCGCGGGCCATCTTGATCGGTGCCGAACCTGAGCCAATGTAGTTATCAGGCACTGCGCCGGAAAGGTATAGCTCGTCGAATCCGCCGCCGTTGCCTTCAATGACCGTGGTGTACGCCGTTGCTCTGCTGTCCGGCTGCGGATAGGTCGTATTTCCGATGTTGGATTGATAGGTAAAAAAGCCCCGATTGCTGTAGTTGGCGAGTCCATACCCAGACGAGTTGCCGCCGCCCCACGTCGCTCCGTTGCCTGTGCTGAAAAAGTCGCGATACCTGGCAAACATGGGCTTGGCGTATCCGCTGTAGGTCAATGGCGGCGCATTTTCAGCGCTCGCTTCGCCCGAAACTGCGATAGCGCCTTTGCCTGTCGCCGACGCATTGACTCTCTCCTCAAAAAGCAATGCACCGCCTCTCGCATGGCCTTCATTTTTGGTGTGCTGCGGCTGCCCCATGTCCTGAAGGTTATGAATCACGCTGCCGAGCGAGCGAAACGTGGTGGCCCAGTACGTATCACGCTGCGCACGTGTGGCCGCAACCACGGCCCCCTGATTATCGGTTCCGGTCAGCGCCCGCCACATCGCGTCGGAGGCGTCGAGTATCGTGAAGTGATTGACACGATTGGTGTGTAGGTCGCCGGTGCCGTTGGCAGACCTGGGATCACGACCGAGCGACCAGCTAATTGATGAGCCAAACACCTCATCCGGTCCGCAGGCGATATAGGACGACGGCGGCCCCAGCACCAGCGCCCGGTCTTTCCACGGGTCGTAGAAGTGATTGCACACGCGATTGATAATCGGGCTGGCGTCCAGTTGCTCGTAGGCGTTGGCATCGCCAAGCCGCACAGCCACCCCTCCGGGCGGAACAAAAAAAATCGGGTTAGCCAGCCCGACAAGCGCCATGCCCACATCATCCTCCCGCACCACGCCGCGCGCCAGCCAGTCCATCGGGAAGTAAGGAGCGGTCTGATTGTTGAATGTTGAGTATTTCCAGCGCTCAATCGGCGGGTCATTGAACAGTAAACCTACCGGCACTTTGATCTCGTCAAAGCGCTTCGCCGTTCTCGTCGTGACCGTGTTTCC
>CAYMSY010000409.1:0-3265 GCA_964393195.1 uncultured Alcaligenaceae bacterium
GCGCGCGGCGTCGGGTGTCTGCGGTTGGTCTAGCGCTGGGTGCGGTGATACTGTGCATAGGGCCGCTTTGCATTGCAAACCGCAGCAACATTGAGGTGCGGCTGCACTAGGGCTGCGAGGCCCGCGCATGCCACCCTTCTCAGGGTACAACGGGATGGCTGTCTGTGCCCGGTCAGCCCCGAGGCGTCTCGCTCCCGGCCATCAGGCCCTGGGCCAGTTCGTCGAACACGATCCGAATCCGCCGCGAGGTTCGCAGCTCTCGGTGTGACACCAGCCAGATGGGGAAACGAAAGGGCGGCAGATCATCCAGCACGCGCACCACGCCCGGTGTAGTGAACGCTACTTCGTCCATCATCGGGGCGATGCCCAAGCCTTCGCGCACCAGGCTCCACTGAGTCACGGAGTGGTTGGCATAGCAGCTGAAGTTGGCGTCGGTCAGGGGCAAGCCTTGTGCCCGGAGCATCCCGAGGTACTGGCCGCTGCGGTCTGAACCAATGAAGGAAGCGTGAGCCGCGTCTTCAGCGGAGCGAGGGTGGCCGTGCGTTTTCACCCAGGCCTCAGAAGCGTAGAAGTGGGCTCTGGCCTCTCGAACCAACCGGGCAATCAGATCGGGCTGTTCCGGCTTTGCGTGACGGATCGCGATATCGGCTTCGCGGCGCTGCAGGTCACTGAACGTATCGGTGGTGATCACCTCAATGGCGATACCCGGCGCTGTTTCGCGCAACCGCCGCACTAGCGCGGGAAGCACGCGGGCGGCCATGATGTCGGTGGCCGAAACCGACACCACACCGCCCACCGCCTGCGAGCGACCGGTTGCGGCCAAGCTCAGCGCCTCGACGGCGGTGCCCATGGCGCGCGCATGCTCCAGCAGATCGAGTCCGGTGGAGGTGAGCGCCATGGTCTTACCCACGCGTTCGAAGAGTGTTACGCCCATACTGTGCTCGATGGCGGCCACCTGGCGGCTCAGGGTGGGCTGGGTCAAGCCCAGCTTGCGAGCGGCGGCCGAGAGCGAGCCGGTTTCGGCGGTTTCCAGAAACGCCCTAAGCTGGTTCCAGTCGAGTGTGTCCATTGCATCGATCCATACGTAAATGCATGAGTAGTCTGCAATTTACCGCAATTCCATTCGGTGTTTTGCATGGATAGCATGACGGACTTCGACAAACGATCAACGGCGCGCCGTCACCCTCTGCTATTCATGTTCACGCCCTCCTTGTCCCCTTCAGTCGCTGCGGCACCCGCAACCGAGCGAGCCGCGGAATTGGCGCGCAAGACCCGTTTCTGGGACCGGATCGCGCGCAAGTATGCGGCTGACCCGCTTGCAGATGTGGCAGGTTACGAAACTACGCTGAAGCGCGTGCAGGATCTTCTGTCGGTCGATTACGACGTGCTCGAACTCGGCTGCGGTACCGGCACCATCGCCTTGCGTCTGGCGCCCTTCACCCGCCGCCTGCGGGCGACCGACTTGTCGACCGAAATGATCACCATAGCGCGAGAGAAGCTCGCGGCCGCACCGAGGCCACAACTGAGCTTCGAAGTGGCCGATGCCGACGCCCCAACCGTTGCGCCGGGCTCCCAGGACTTGGTGCTGGCCTTCAGTCTCCTGCACCTGGTTGACGACCTGGACTACACGCTGGCAGTGGCGGCGCATGCCTTGCGGCCGGGTGGCCTGCTGCTCGCCAAGACGCCTTGCGTTGGCGAGATGAGCCCGCTGATTACCCGCCTTGCGTTGCCGCTCATGCGCGCGCTGGGCAAGGCGCCTCAGGTGTTGTGCTTCAAGGCCCCGGAGCTGCAGGCAGCCATGGAAAGGCAGGGGTTCGAAATGCTGTCGATGGAGCGCCACGGCAGCCGCAAGGGCAAAGACTTTCGCCTCTTCACCGTTGCACGGAAGCCCGCATGAATTACTCCGTCCCATCAATCGCAGACGTGGCACCTGCACGGTGCGGGACATCCCGTCGTGCAGGTGCCGTTGTGCGCTCTCTCCCTCTGGTGGCGCAGGGCAGAGCCATTTGCGCCCTCGTGCCCAGGGGGCACCAGCTGCACGCGTCGGCGTGCTCATGAGCTCGCCACCCGCTAACCCGCTGGCGCCCGTTTAGTAGCGAGAACGCACCACGGACACCGCGCAGTCCGTTTCTGGATCCGCGCCGCACGCAGATAAACCGATCGCAAGACCGCCAACCCCGGTGGCGCTCGCCTGCGCGCTCGCCCTTTTTTCCCCCACAACAATAAGGAGTACTCCTCTTGAACCGCTTTGCCTTCCTCCCCACGCTCGCCGCGCTCATCGGCCTCAGCTATCCACACGCAAGCCACGCCACCCCCGCGCCCAGCGACGAGGCCGAGACGACTTTGAGCCTGGGCGCCGAGCGCAGCAATCGCAGCATGTTCGGCGACGTGAGCGACAAGCCCAAGTGGTCGCCCACCTTCGAGGCGAACTACAAAAAAGGCCGCTTCTTTGCCGGAACCCAAAGCGGCATCGGCTACAACCTCGTCCAAGAGGGCGGAATCCGGGCCTTCGTGGCCGCCGGTGCCGATCCCGGACGCAAGGACGGCGACCGCAAGCACAGTCCGCGCCTGGTCGGCATGGGCAAGATCGACGGCACGGCCCTGGCGATTACTGGTGTCGGTTATTCGGCGTTCGAAGGCCTGATCAAGCTCAACGCCGAGCACATGATCGGTGCTGAGCGGAGCTACGGCCATCAGACCGTGATCAACGCTGCACTGGTCTTCCCGATTTGGGGCGACAAGCTCGGCGGCTCTGTGAGCCTTGGTGCCACGCATGCCGATCGCAAACAAGCTCAGACCTACTACGGCGTGACGCCGGCGCAGGCAGCACGCTCGGGCAACGTGGTGTACACCGCCAAGGCCGGCTGGATAAGCTGCGACGCAAGCCTCGGCCTCAGCTACCAGATCGACAAGCACTGGTCGACCAGCGCCAGCATCGGCCGTCACGAACTGCGCGAAGCGGCGGCGCTGAGCCCACTGTTCGCGACGAAAAAGAGCACGGTGGGTGCAGCTTCGGTCAGCTACCGTTTCTGAACGTCAATCTGTACGCTGATCCAGAGCACTTGCGGTGTCCGTCGGCCGGTGAACCGAGCCGGACGAGCACCGCGCGGTGGCGCAACCTCCCGCGGTGGTTGCGTGTCCCACGGCTGGGCCGGTTTGCATCTGACCCGCTTCACGCGGCGCCGCCGATGGAAGCGGTTGCGCTTAAGCGTGCCAGCTCGCGGCTTCGCTGAGCAGATGCTGTTGAAAGACCGTCGCGATGGGC
>CAYMSY010000410.1:0-3263 GCA_964393195.1 uncultured Alcaligenaceae bacterium
TTGCTCAAACGGTTCGTCTGTGTACGCATTTTCCGCCCGCGTAAGTCGCCGCAATCGCACGATCATCGGCCAGCGTCATGAGCGCGAAGAACACGTCCAGCGGATCGTCGCGCAAACCCGTTCGTCGCGCCAGCAAAGGCGTCGCGGCCGGGTCGAGCAGAACAAAATCCGCTTCTTTTCCGGGCACGATGGAGCCGAGTTTGTCGTCCAGCGACAGCGCCTTCGCCCCCCCCAGCGTGGCGAGATACAGCGCATAGGCGGGCGACAGCGAGGTGCCGAGCAACTGCTGCACTTTGTACGCTTCACCGAGCGTGCGCAGCATGGAATAGCTCGTGCCGCCACCGACATCGGTGCCGATGCTCACGACATTGCCCGCTGCGAGCGCCTGCTTGAGATCGTACAGTCCGCTGCCGATAAACAGGTTTGAGGTCGGGCAGAACGACGGCGTCGCGCCGGCCGCCGTCATGCGCGCACGATCGGTATCGTCGAGATAAATGCAGTGCGCGTAGATCGATCGGTCGCGCAGCAGGCCGTAGTGATCGTACACATCGAGATAGCTACGGTGCTTCGGAAACAGCTCGGCGACCCAGGCGATCTCCGCCTTGTTCTCGGCAACGTGCGACTGGATGTAGGTGGTCGGATGCTCGCGCGCGAGCGCGCGCATCGTGTCCATCTGCGCGAGCGAGGACGTGGGCGCGAAGCGCGGCGTGATCGCGTATGCGGAGCGCGCGTGGCCGTGCCAGCGCTCGATCAATGCCTTCGTATCGCGATAGCCCGCCTCTGCCGTATCACGCAGGCCATCCGGTGCGTTCTGATCCATCAGACATTTGCCGGCAATCATGCGCAGCCCACGTTTCTCGGATTCCGCGAAGAACGCATCGACCGATTGCGGATGCACGGTGCAGAACACCGACGCCGTCGTGGTTCCGTTCTCCAGCAGGCGATCGAGAAAAAACTTCGCTGTTGCGTCGGCATGCGCGCGATCCGCAAATTTCGTCTCCGCCGGAAACGTGTACTGATTGAGCCAGTCGAGCAATTGCGTGCCGTAGCTCGCAATCACATCAACCTGCGGGTAGTGCACATGCGTGTCGATGAACCCCGGCACCAGAATCTTGCCGCGATGGTCTGCCACCGGCACATCCGCACCGAGCGTTGGCAGCAGCGCAGATGCAGGTCCAACACGCTCGATGTGACCGCCACGAATGACTGTGACGGCATCGGACAGATGCTCAATGGCGCTGGTGTCACCCGACAGGCCGGGATCACGCAGGCAATGCAGCAGGGACGAGCGAATAGCGGTAACCGTCATACCCCGATGTTATTCGTGAAAGGCGATCGTCCGCATTCGTCCGCACGATGACCGAAATCTCCGCTGCGAATAGTCCGGTTTCGACAAATGGTCCTTCCTGCGCGTCGCCGCAAACAACGCACGGCACGTTTCTTGATGCAAGTAGACTCTTCATCCTCCGTCAAATTGTGAGCCTCCCCATCAAAGCCCGGTCGTCATTGCGATTGCAACGTTTTCGTGCCCGTCTGAAGGCCCTCATGCAACGCGCACAACTGCTCGGACCTGCGCCTGTGCCGCCTTCCACGGAAGCACCGCCGCAAGCGCCCGCCAACGAGCCCTCACCTGAACTGACGCCGCAACAGACCGAGGCACTGATTGCCGTCGTCGAAGCGCTGACCGAGCCCGATGCGCCAAAACTGCCGCCTGCACCCCGCACGGAGGCCCGCACCATCGAAGGCAACGCCCGCAGCAGTGACGGTGCGACATCGCCGTGGCTGCTGCTGCCGCCGGAGCGCGCGTATCGCCTGTACGTGCCGCCGCATGCACCACATGGCGCGCCGTTGCCGCTGGTGGTGATGATCCACGGCTGTCGCGAAACCGCCGAAGAATTCGAGAGCGGCACCCGCATGAACGACATCGCAGACCGCGAAGGTTTCGCCGTGCTCTATCCCGATCAGGCGACCTTTGCCAACATCCGCCGCTGCTGGAACTGGTTTGAGCCGAACACGGCTGCCGGCAACGGCGAATGCGCGATCATTCTCGAAATGATCGTCGAGGCGCGCAAGCACGCAAGGATCGATCCGTCACGCATTTGCGTCGCGGGCATGTCTTCCGGCGGCGCGCTGGCCGGATTGCTCGCCTATCACCATCCCGATGTGTTCGCGGCGGTAGCCGTGCACTCGGGACTGCCACCCATGATGCCGCCATCCGCTGCGGCCGCGATTTCCGCGATGGAAAAAGGCGTACGCGTTGATCCGGAAGCGCTCGCCGAGAGTTACTGGAACACCCACGAAGTGACGCCGCCACCGCTGCTGATCCTGCACGGCAATGAGGATACGCGTGTCACCGAGCGCAACGCCACCGGGCTCATGCGGGTGTGGGAAAAGCTCTTTGAAACGGCGCCGCTGGCGGAACAACTGGTGCGTGAAGATCGTGAATTTCCGGGCACCGAGTCGGCGCGTGCGTACTCGCAGATTGACCTGCAGCGCGAGGGCCGCATCGTGATCCGCAGCCTGCGCATTCACGGCCTCGCGCATGCGTGGAGCGGCGGCGACCCGGCGCTGCCATTCAATGACGCCAAAGGTCCGGACGCTTCCGCCGTGATCTGGAAATTCTTCGAGCGGCAGCGGCGCTAGTTACGCACCGGACGTGCCGTGCACACGGCGGGGCCGCCGGCGACGCGATCACAGACGCATTCATCGCACGGTGGAGCGGCCGTGGTCGCCGACGCGGGCGTCACCTGCTGACACGCCGCAGCACAGGCAACGGAACGGCTCTCGGCCTGTGCTGCGCCGGTCGCGACCGTGTTCGCGCAACCACCGACGACCACGCAAAAGCACAGCGCGAAAAACAGTGTTGCAGTCTGATGCATGATCCGTTCACCCCCGACGACGTTTGCCGCATCCTACACCGGCCTTTGCCCGGCAACAACGTCCGCGCGCAGGTCACGCGACATCACCACCATCGGAAACGAATTGCCGGACGGATACGTCACGTCCGTACGCAACACTTCGGCAAATCCCTGCCGCACGTAGTACGAAGGAATCACCTCGGCGTGGTTGGCGTCATTAACGCAATGCAGCCACAACGAATCGCCGCCACGCGCGCGCACGAGCGCGCCCACCGCCGCGACCGCCCGTTCGCCCACGCCGAGCCCGGCAAACGCGCGATCAACCACCAGCGTATGCATCCACCAGCGCGGTGTCGATTTGAGTTCATCACCGTAGTAGGCAATCGTCTCGAACGGCACAAACAC
>CAYMSY010000411.1:0-3263 GCA_964393195.1 uncultured Alcaligenaceae bacterium
GCGTGACGTGGTCATCCTCCTCGACTCGATCACGCGCCTCGGTCGGGCCTACAACACGGTCGTTCCGTCCTCGGGCAAGGTCCTGACCGGCGGTGTCGACGCGAACGCGCTTCAGCGGCCGAAGCGCTTCTTCGGCGCTGCGCGAAACATCGAGGAAGGCGGCTCGCTGACCATCATCGCCACGGCCCTGATCGACACCGGCAGCCGCATGGATGACGTGATTTACGAAGAATTCAAGGGCACCGGCAATATGGAGATCCACATGGATCGCCGCATGGCCGAAAAGCGCGTCTACCCCGCCATCAACATCGGCCGCTCGGGCACCCGCCGCGAAGAGCTGCTGCTTGAGCCGAGCGTGCTGCAAAAAACCTGGATCCTGCGCAAACTCTTCTCCGAAATGGACGAGATCGAAGCCATGGAGAAGCTACAAAAACACATGCGCGAAACCAAGAACAACAAAGAGTTCTTTGAGGCCATGACGCGCGCGCGATAGCGCGGGCGCCCGTGAGTCCGGGCGGTCGCCTGCGAGCACACATGCAGGCCGCCTCGATGCTCAATCGGGCATTCAGCTTTTTACTGAAACGACGTTCATATGCGGCTTGGGTGCGAATTTCGCAAGAAGTCGATAATCGGCTGATTTCTGCCTCAAGCCCTTTGCAGACTGGCTTTCAGCATAAAGCTGTCAGGCGATCTGCACTCAAATCGCCGTCGCCGAGCGGCTCAAATCGCACTCAATTCAGCCGCTTGAGCTCATAGCTTGCCGCCATGTGTTCGATGTACATGATGACGCCTTTGCTGCGGCATGCCTCGAATGCGCGCTTCGCTTCGTCCTTGTTGCCGCGCCCGAGCCAATACTGGCCGAGATAGAACTGCGCCTCGGACAGGTTCATGTCGCGCTCCTCGCCTTTCATCGCATTGATCTCGGCGAGCACCGCCTCGGGCGACTTGAAGCCCAGCATCATCGCAATTGCGGCTCGCGGCCAGGCGCCGTCCGCCTCGGTCTTCGCCTGCGTCACCAGTTTCTCGGGTATCGGCTTTCCGGCGCGCTGCAAGGCCCAGATTTGCCAGAGCTGCGCGTAATGCGCTGCCCCGGAACCGTCAGCGGTGAACTTTTCATCGGCCGCACGGGCGAAATCCGCCGCCGCCGCCTCATACTGCCCGGCATAAAAACGAACGTGACCCCGACGGTAATAAGCATCACCGGCCGCTCCGCCGAGGCTCAATGCCTTGCTGTAATCGGCAATCGCCGCCGTGAAATCCGACCGCGCAAAACGAATATCACCGCGGCAGGCGTGCATTGATGCCACCGCAGGTGCCGCCTTGACGGCAGCATCGGCATCAGCGCTCGCCAGCGTCATGTTGTCGAGAAAAGAATGTGCAACGCCGCGCTCGCAATAAGCATCCGCCAGCTCCTCGCCGTCAATCTTTCCGCCCTTGATCGCGGCGGTCGCGCCCTCGATGCGACGCTCATAGTCGCGGCGCAACCGCTGCTCAAGGGTCAGTTTGCCAAGTCCGAGAAATCCGCGGGATTGAATGGCCGAGGCGGGGACGTAAGCGAGTGAGCCGAGGGACGATTCAAACTTGCCCACTTCGGTGCGCATCGGTGCGAGCTGGTCCGCAGTAACACTCGGGACCTTGCTCGAAATGGTGGCGCGCAGGGTGTAGGTACTGCCCCGAAACTGACGATCGGATTCCCCGGAAAAGTACGCGTTGTCCATGCGAGTGACAAGCGGATCGAGCGTGCGCGACACATTGTCGGGCCACTCGACCGTCAATTGGTAACGCGCGGTCGCCGGTACATTGGCAACCAGCGCCGGTGCAGTGCGTTTTGGGCTCTGCGGAATCGCAAAGAAGCCGTTGAAATTGTCGGCGGCATACGGCAGTGCGCGATCCCCCTGACGCTCGCGAATCGAGTCCGGCAGCGTCATGCGTGTCGTCACGGTCACGCGATTGGCCGCAACGTCATCAATGAATTCAGGCTCTGACGCGGCTTTCGCGCCCGGATACCGTTTTTCATAACCGACATTGGCGATCTGCCGGCGTTGCTCGGCGGTCATCTGGCTCCAGCCGAAGCGGATGATTTCGGCCGCCTGCCCGGTGAGCACGTTGCGCGCAACCAGTGTCGGCGGCTCGTCAAAGCTCTTGATCGTGATGCGTTCCTCCAGCTCGGCGGACGCCTGACTGGACGGCGCAGCCGGAAGCTCGGCCAGTGCGGTGGCGCGGGCATCCGCCGCCAGTGCCAGCGCGCGTGGCATCGGTGGCGCCAGCGCCGCCAACGGCACCGGTTGGGCGAAACGGGTACCGTCAAGGTAATAACTGCGTCCGTCGATCGTCGCCTCCACGATGACATGGTCAAACGCATAGGGCGTCGGCAGCAGCAGCGATGCGGCTCGCGGTTGCCGCAGCGAGACGAGCAGCGGCCTGGCCTCGATATTGAGCGCGCGCAACATGGTGAGCAGCAGATAGCTCTTGTCCTTGCAGTCGCCATAGCGCCGTGCGATGACCTCAGCCGGCGCGTAAGGACGATGCGAGCTTTCACCAAATGAAACGCTGAAATAACGCACTTCGGATTGCACCCAGCGCAGGGAGGCGGCAGCCCGCTCTTCCGGCGTGGGCAGTTTCCGGATGTCGTCGATGACGGTTTTCAGCTCCGCCGGCAGCGCCGTCACCACCGGGAACAGGTCCTGCGCCCAGCGCGACACTTCACCCCACGACGCGTAACTGCTGAACTGCAGAAAGCGATGCAGCGCATAGTCGGACGGAATCTGCGCTTCCTCCTCAATCGCCGCGAGATCCGTTTCCTCGAACGTCGTGATCGTCACGCCACCGGTCGTCGTTGTCGCGGGTGACACCGCCTTTCGCGCGACGGAGCCGATCATCTTCCAGTTGACGGCCCGCCCCTCGGGCACGATCAGGTCGACTACCCGCAGGTCGGTACCTTCGGGCCGATCCCATCCTGCGGTATCGGAATACTGGTCACGGAACACCGGGTTGGCGCCTTCGACGCTGTAGGTGATGTGCACACTGTCGCCAACGCGCACATCTTCGAGCAACAGATTGGCAAGCCCGCCGCCGGAATAAATACCTGAATCGAGACCCGGCTCCGAATTCAGAAAACGGATCGACACCGTCTGCGTACGATCGCTGAGTTCGCCCCCGCGCTCCACCTTGAGCGCGTGCAGGGTGACGCGCTGATAGTGCGGCACAAAATTGATCGGAAGCTGGCCAATGGTGCCCAGCGCCGAGCTCTGATTCGCCTGAAT
>CAYMSY010000412.1:0-3252 GCA_964393195.1 uncultured Alcaligenaceae bacterium
CGTCAGGAACACGGCGAAGATTTCGATGCCCTGATGGGTGCCGAAGCCGTGCATCACCTGCTGCGCACCATCGATCTGCAATCGGAACTGGTTCGTCTGAAAGAAGAAATTGCATCGACCAATTCGGAAACGAAACTGAAGCGCTTGACCAAGCGCATCAAGCTGGTAGAAGCCTTCCTGGAATCGGGCAACCGACCAGAATGGATGGTGCTGACCGTATTGCCAGTGCTGCCACCGGATCTGCGTCCGCTGGTGCCATTGGATGGCGGCCGTTTCGCTACCTCCGATCTGAATGATCTGTACCGTCGCGTTATCAATCGTAATAATCGTCGGAAGCGTTTGCTGGAATTGAGCGCGCCGGACATTATCGTCCGCAACGAAAAACGCATGCTGCAGGAATCGGTCGATGCCCTGATGGACAACGGCCGTCGCGGTCGCGCCATCACCGGTACCAACAAGCGTCCTCTGAAATCTTTGGCCGACATGATCAAAGGTAAGCAAGGTCGTTTCCGTCAAAACTTACTCGGCAAGCGCGTCGACTATTCCGGCCGTTCGGTCATCGTGGTCGGTCCAACCCTGCGTCTGCACGAGTGCGGCCTGCCGAAGAAAATGGCGCTGGAATTATTCAAGCCGTTCATCTTCGCAAAACTGCAACGTCGCGGCCTCGCTACGACCATCAAAGCTGCCAAGAAATTGGTTGAGCGTGAAGAAGCACAAGTCTGGGACATCCTGGAAGAAGTGATTCGCGAACATCCAGTGTTATTGAACCGCGCACCAACGCTTCACCGTCTGGGTATCCAGGCGTTTGAACCGGTGTTGATTGAAGGCAAGGCGATTCAATTGCATCCGCTGGTCTGTACCGCATTCAACGCCGACTTCGACGGTGACCAAATGGCGGTCCACGTACCGCTGTCGCTGGAAGCACAACTCGAAGCCCGCGCCTTGATGATGTCGACCAACAATATTCTGTCGCCAGCCAACGGCGAGCCGATTATCGTTCCGACGCAAGACGTCGTGTTGGGTCTGTATTACATGACCCGCGCACTGGAAAACAAGAAAGGCGAGGGCATGGTATTTGCCAACGTCAATGAAGTTCGCCGCGCCTATGACAACCGCGTTGTCGAACTGCATGCGAAAGTCAAAGTGCGTCTTGCCATCACCGAAGTGAATGAAGAAGGTACTGTCAGCAATCGCACAGCGATTGTCGATACCACCGTGGGTCGTGCCTTGCTGGCCGACATCATTCCCGAAGGCCTGCCGTACTCCTTGATCAATACCGAGCTGACAAAGAAAAACATCAGCCGTCTGATCAATACCTGCTACCGCATGTTGGGCTTGAAGCACACTGTCGTTTTTGCTGACCAATTGATGTACACCGGCTTTGCTTATGCAACCCGCGCTGGTGTTTCTATCGGTATCGACGACATGATCATTCCGAATGAAAAGAAAGGCATTTTGGGCGAAGCCGAAAAAGAAGTGCTGGAAATTCAGGAGCAATATCAGTCGGGTCTGGTCACGGCCGGCGAACGCTACAACAAGGTGGTTGATATCTGGTCGCGTACCAATGAGCGCGTGGCGAAAGCCATGATGGACGCCATCGGTACCGAAAAAGTCGAAAACGCGAAAGGCGAAATGGTCGCGCAGAAATCGATGAACTCGGTTTACATCATGGCCGACTCCGGCGCCCGTGGTTCGCAAGCCCAGATTCGTCAGCTCGCCGGTATGCGGGGTTTGATGGCCAAGCCGGACGGCTCGATCATCGAAACGCCCATTACGGCGAACTTCCGCGAAGGCTTGAACGTTCTTCAATACTTCATCTCGACCCATGGTGCACGTAAAGGTCTGGCCGATACCGCGCTGAAGACCGCGAACTCGGGTTACCTGACCCGTCGTCTGGTCGATGTGGCGCAGGACGTGGTGATCACCAGCTCCGATTGCGGCACCTTGGCTGGTCTGACCATGACCCCGATCGTGGAAGGCGGCGATGTGGTCGAGCCGCTGAAGGATCGTGTGCTGGGTCGCGTGGTGGCCGAAGATGTGTACCTGCCGGGCAATGATGAAGACCCGTTCGTCACCCGCAACACCCTGCTCGACGAGCAGTGGGTCGCCAAGCTGGAAGATGCTGGCGTGCAGTCGATCAAGGTGCGCAGCACGATTACCTGTGAGGCCAGCTTCGGCGTGTGTGCGCATTGCTATGGCCGTGACCTGGGCCGTGGACATCTGGTCAACCACGGTGAAGCCGTGGGTGTGGTGGCAGCGCAGTCGATCGGTGAGCCGGGTACCCAGCTCACCATGCGTACCTTCCATATCGGTGGTGCCGCGTCGCGTGCGGCGGCGATCGATAACGTGACGGTGAAGACCACCGGCTCGGTGAAGTTCAACAACCTGAAGTTCGTCAAGCACGCCGATGGCCACCTGGTGGCGGTGTCGCGCTCCGGCGAACTCTCGGTGCTGGACAACCACGGCCGCGAGCGCGAGCGCTACAAGCTGCCCTACGGTGCCACCTTGCAGGTACAGGATGGTGGTAGCGTCAAGGCGGGCCAGGAAGTGTCGCGCTGGGATCCGCATAACCACCCGATCGTCTCTGAAGTGGCCGGTTTTGTGCGCTTCATCGACTTCGTCGATGGCGTCACCGTGATCGAAAAGACCGACGAGCTGACCGGTTTGGCCTCGCGTGAAATCACCGATCCCAAGCGTCGTGGCTCGCAGGGCAAGGATCTGCGTCCGGTGGTGCGTATCGTCGACAAGGACGGCAAGGACCTGAATATCCCGGGCACCGATTTGCCGGCGCAATACATGCTGCCGCCGCGCTCGGTGGTGAACCTGCAGCACGGCGCCGCCGTGGGTGTGGGCGACGTGGTCGCCAAGATCCCGCAGGAGGCCTCCAAGACCCGCGACATCACCGGCGGTCTGCCGCGCGTGGCGGACTTGTTTGAAGCGCGCAAGCCGAAGGATCCGGCGATCCTTGCCGAAATCTCCGGCATGATCAGTTTTGGCAAGGAGACCAAGGGCAAGCAGCGTTTGATCTTGAAGAACGCCGATGGCACCGAGCACGAAGAGCTGATTCCGAAGTATCGCCAGATCATCGTGTTCGAAGGCGAGCACGTGGAGAAAGGCGAAACCGTGGTGGACGGCGAGCCCAGCCCGCAGGACATCCTGCGCCTGAAGGGCATCGAGGAGCTGGCGGCCTACCTGGTGAAGGAAATCCAGGACGTGTATCGCTTGCAGGGTGTGAAGATCAACGACAAGCAC
>CAYMSY010000413.1:0-3251 GCA_964393195.1 uncultured Alcaligenaceae bacterium
GCCGGTGCGCCGCGACCGTTCGCCGACATCATCAAGGACGCCAAGGAACAGCCAGGCCTGTTCACGCTGTGGAGCAAGGACGACAAAGTCTGGATCGAGATCAAGCCCGAGCAGTTCGACCAGCTCTACTACCTGCAGACCAACCTGAGTCGCGGCGTCATGAGTGGCGAAGGCGCGTCGGCTGCACGCGCCATGCTTCGTGGCCACATCATCACGTTCAAGAAAATCGGCAACAACGTGCAGTTGATCGCACGCAATTTCAACAACTACGCCAAGCCGGCTACACCGATCGCGCTGGCCACGGCCGAAGGCACCAGCGACAGCCTGCTCGCAGCGGCCCCCTTCGCCAGTGCGCCGCACCCGGAGAAGAAATCGGTGCTGGTTGAGGCCAACGCGCTGCTGCTCGGTGACATTCCGATGATCACCTACTCGCTTGACTCCGCGTATCGCGCGGGCTACGGCCTCGATCGCGCCAATTCGTACTTCCGTGAAGCGACGGCACGCGACGATGCGGCTACCTTTGACGTGACGGCGCATTTCTCGATCCCGAAGCTGCCGGTGCCATCGCCCGTACCGACGCCTTCGCCGGTGCCGCAGCCACGGCCGATCAGCGGTGTGCCTGATGCGCGCAGCTTCTTTGTCGGCCTGTTCTATACGTTGTCGAAATTGCCGGATGAGCCCATGCGCGCACGTGTTGCTGATGGCCGCATCGGTCATTTCAACCAGCCGCAATGGGACTTCAGCGACAACCAGTCGGCGTTCGCGCGCAAGTACGTCGTGAACCGCTGGCGTCTCGAAAAGAAGGACCCAACCGCTGCGCTGTCGGAGCCGAAGAAGCCGATTACCTATTGGCTCGACAAGAACATCCCGGTTGAGTATCGCGACTCTGTGAAAGCGGGCGTGCTCGAATGGAACAAGGCGTTCGAGAAGATTGGCTTCAAGGATGCGATCCGCGTTGAGCAGCAGCCTGACGACGCGAAATGGAGTACGCACGAGACCGGCCATGCGTCGGTCCGCTGGTTTGTAGACTATTCGGATGGCGCGCTGGCGGTCGGGCCATCGCGCGTTGATCCGCGCACCGGCGAAATCCTTGATGCCGACATCACGATCGGCAACGGCTGGGTGACGCTGCCGCGTCGCCGTGCGCTGGAACAGTATCCACGGCCGATGCCAGCGGCAACGGCCAACGGTTCGGGCTTTGCTACGGAAGACGCAGTGGCCAGCTTCATGCCGCGCCGGACCGCTGCGCCGGCTTCGCATGTGCATTTGGGTGATGACCCTGGCCATGAGTTCTGCTCCTACGGCGATTCGGCGGTTGAGGAGGCGAGCTTTGCGCTTGACCTGCTGACCATGCGTGCTGGCGACACGCTGGACCCGAAAGAAGCCGACCGCATCATGCACGCCACGCTCAAGGATGTGGTCACTCACGAGGTCGGCCACACGCTGGGCTTCCGTCACAACTTCCGCGCATCGACCATTTACACCCAGGCCCAGATCAACGACCCCGCCTTCACGCGCAGCAACGGTCTCGGCGGTTCGGTCATGGACTACAACGCGTTCAACGTCGCGCTTGACAAGGAACAGCAGGGCGAATTCGTGATGAGCACGCTCGGCCCGTATGACTATTGGGCAGTGGAGTACGCCTATCGCGAGCTTCCGGCGGATCGTGAACGCGAGGAACTGGCAAAGATCGCCGCACGCAGCAATGAGCCGCAACTGGCCTATGGCACCGATGAAGAGCTTGCCGGCGATCTCGACGGCATGGACCCGCAAGTCAATCAGCGTGATATCGGCGGCGACCCGCTTGAGTTTGCGAAGCGCCGGGTGCAACTGTCACGTGAATTGTTTGACCGTCTGCAGGCGCGACAGCTGCCCGCCGGGGAGAGCTACGACGTTCTGACGCGCAACTTCGCGAGCGGCCTCGCGCAACTGGGCATCGCCTTCGAAATGGGCAGCAAGTACATTGGTGGCGTGGTCTATCTGCGCGATCAGGCGGGCAGCAACCGCACGCCGATGACGCCGGTGCCGGCCGACAAGCAACGTGCTGCGCTCAAGTTGATCACCGACAATCTGTTTGCAGCTGACGGATTCAATCTCAAACCGGAGTTTGTCAGCCGCCTGACCGAGAACGCGCTGGACCGTGGCTATACGCCACCCGTAGACCGCTCGCTGGATGCCACGCTGCTCACCCTGCAGACGCAGACGCTGGACCGCCTGCTGTCACCGCGCGTGGCCGAGCGCATCCAGAATTCACGCAACAAGCTGACGTCCGGCGACAAGGCGCTCACGCTTGATGAACTCTACGGCACCCTGACGCGCGCCATCTGGGGTGACAGCGCGGGCGCAGCCGAGGTAACGTCCGCGCGCCGCGCGCTGCAACGTGAGCACGCGCGACGGCTCGCGGCGGCCATTACCAAACCTGGCGTCGGAACGGCGACCGGCGATGCCCGTGCGCTGCACCGGCTGACCGCGAAAACACTGCTTGCGAAGGCACAGCAGGCCAAAGGCAACACGCGCCTGTCCGCGCAGACGCGCGCGCATCTGGACGAAATCGCCGACACGCTGGACGCGGCGCTCAAGGCGCAAGCCGCACGCATCGTCGGCTAGCGGGCGACGCTCTCCACAGCGCCATGCGTGGCGCGGCGGCGACCCGCCATTCGCTTGACGTGGCTGTGGCGTACAGGCCACAGCGTCGGCGGTGGCCAGTTTGTCCGCGCGCGGAGATATTGCATTGCGAAAAATCGCGGCGTATCATAATGCGTCTCAATCATTTGCGCGATGCCGCCTTTTGCCCATGAATATCACGACGCTTCTGGTCGCTGCATTCGTCAGCGTCGCCTCAACTGTTTCACTTGCTGCGGCGCCGCGCTCCGGCGAGCCGACCGACGCGGCCACGCCCGCACCGAACTCGGTGGCCGCTACGGCGGCCTCAGGCAGTCTGACCTATACGGGGCTCAGCGGGACGTGCGACGCGAACACTTTTAGCCTGTCGGCTACCGCGAGCGCCACGTTTCCGGGAAGCGCGAACGTTGCCGGCAGCACGACCCTCAACGGCAACCCGTACGACACGTTCACGTTCTCACTCGGCAGTCCGAGCACCTTTGCAACCAGCTTCGGGAGAACGTTCTCCCCGGCGCTGCCGAGCAATACTTACACGTTTGTGTTCAATTCAGCAGTGACCTACGGTGGCATTCTGCAGGGCACATCGGTGACCACGATTACCTGTACAGCCGGCGTGCTCACAGCGACCA
>CAYMSY010000414.1:0-3248 GCA_964393195.1 uncultured Alcaligenaceae bacterium
GATACCGCGCTTCATGCCTTCTTCACCGAGATACGCGCCCCAGGTCCACGCCGCTACCATCAGGTGAATCGTATTGCCTTTGGGCGACACGCCAAGCTTCTCTGAGCCGATCCACGTGAGCGGGCGCAGGTAGCCGCTTTCCAGTTTGTTCTCACGGACGACGGCGCGTTGTGCTTCGTTGACTTCGTCCATCGTGAACGGAATCTTCATGCGCAGGATCTTCGCGCTGTTGAACAGGCGCTGCGTGTGTTCCTGCAGTCGGAAAATCGCCGTGCCCTTGTCGGTCTTGTATGCGCGGACGCCCTCGAACGCGCCGCAGCCATAGTGCAGCGTGTGCGACAGCACGTGGATCGTGGCGTCGCGCCATTCCACCAGTTTGCCGTCAAACCAAATTTTTCCGTCGCGATCTGCCATTGACATGGGTATGCTCCAAAGTGTCGGTGAGCCGCCTCGGGCGCACCGTTGATTGATGAGATTTTAGGCGACGGGTGATCGCGTTATGTCGCGGCGCCGGTTTGCCGCAGTGGTGGCGACAGGTTTGCCGCCGGGGTTATCGCGCTGGATAATAGGTCAATAACGTTGACGCATTCTGAAACGGCTCCAAATAAATGTCAAGTAACTTGACCTATGTCAGCTAAACGCACCACCGGCACAACAATCGCCCACGCTGCCTCAGCATCCCAGGCGGAGCCGTTGGCGGCCATGAAATCACCGGCGCGAACGACCAAACCGAAGGGACAGGCGGCGCTCACCGAAGCGTGGCGCGTCATGCACTTTGCGCTGCGCGCGGTCATAGCGGAACCGGACCGCATTCTTGCCACACGCGGACTGACGCGAATGCATCACCGGATCCTGTTTTTCGTGGCGCATGCACCCGGCATGAGCGTTGGCGAACTGCAATCGACGCTGGACGTCACCAAGCAGGCGCTCAATGCGCCGCTGCGCCAGTTGCAGGCGCAGGGGTTGATCGAACTGGCCAAAGCCGATCATGACGCGCGGGTTCGCGAAATCCGCCTGACATCAGAAGGCGTCGCGCTCGAAGCCAAACTCACCGGTGAGCAGGAAAAACTGTTTGCGGACGCCTTCGCCAAGGCCGGCGCGCAGGCGCATGAGGGATGGCGGGCGGTAATGCTTGAGCTCGCGAAGCATGCGGGGCTCAAGTAGGCACGCGCGTTTCGCGCTACAGCTTTCACGTTAAACGCCTATTTATATGCGCTCAACGGCGAATAAGACCATAAGTCGACTTTATTAAATTTCAGCCGTTAGCCGCGATGCAGTGGTTATTCAGGTAAAAAGCTGAGTGTCAACGTTGACGTCATTTCGCCCGCGCCAGCCCCTAAAGCCCCATCCCGCACTGCGTCATCAGATAGTTCCGGATCGTGGTCCAGTTGGTTCGCGTCGCACCGACCGGAAAGCTGATACCGTTGGTGACCGCGCTGCCGCGCAGCCCGAGCGCGATCCGGGTTTGAATCAGCGCGTCGGTCGTGGCCAGTACTTTGCCGTCGCCGTCGATGTCCATGCGGCATTGCTGTGCGCCATAGGGGCCGCCTTCAAGGCGGATCGCACAAAAGTCGAGGTTGGCACCGGAGTTGTCGGGCCCGCAATGGCCGGCGATGACGATCTTGCCATCGGGCTGTACGGCGATGCCCGTCGCCGTGTCGTTGCCGGCCGCAATCGGGTACGTCACTTTGCCCGGCGTACCCCCTGGGTTGAACGTCTTGTCCAGACTGCCATCGGAGTTGAGTCGCACGGCACAGAAATCATAGTTCGCTGCGGTGGCGCAGTAACCCGAGAGCAGCAATTTGCCATCCGGCTGCACGGCCACGGCGGTCGCATAGTCGTCGCTGACGCCTACAGCCAGCAGAAGTTTTCCGGTGCTGTTGAAGGTGGTGTCGAGACTGCCATCGACGTTGAGGCGGACCGCACAAAAATCGAAAGTCGCGCCATTACTGCAGTTGCCCGCCAGCACGAGCTTGCCGTCGGGCTGCAAGGCTAGTGCCCCGACGCTGTCGTCACCGGTGCCGACTGGCAATAGCAGTGTGCCTGTCACGTTGAATCCGGTGTCTAGCGAGCCGTCCGGGTTGAGCCTCATCGCACAAAAGTCAAAGCCGGACCCGGTGCAGCGTCCCGACATGACTATTTTGCCGTCGGGCTGAACGAGCACCCGGTTGCCATAGTCAAAACTCACCCCGATTGGACGCAGCACCCTGCCGGGTGTGCCGGCGGCATTGAACGTGATGTCAACGCTACCGTCGGCGTTAAGCCGTTCGACGCAGAAATCGAGGTTGCCCGCGATGCTGAAGCACCAGCCGCCCAGAACCAGCTTGCCATCGGCCTGCAACGCTATGGCCGAGGCGTAAGCGCCACCCTGCTGCCCGGCCCCTGGCACTGGCCTGGTGCCAGCAGTGAATGTTGCGTCCGTGCTGCCATCGGCATTCAATCGCGCCACACACATGTCGTAGCCGCCGGGAGCCGTGCAGTAGCCCGCGATGACCAGCTTGCCATCGGGCTGAACGACGGCGCCGGTCGCTTTGTCGTAACCGCTTATCGTGGGCAGAACCACCATGCCCGTAGTGTTAAACGTGCTGTCCAGGGTGCCGTCGGGATTCAGGCGCAGCGCGCAAAAACGGACGCTGCAATCCCCCGCGAGCACCAGCTTGCCGTCGGGTTGCAACAGGAGCGCACTGACGTAATCGGAGCTGGCGGTCAGCGATTGCAGGAACTTGCCGGGGCCTAGTGCGCTACCAGTGGCGAAGAACGGGTCAAGCGTTCCCGGTATGCCCGGTGTGGCTTGCGTTGCTCCGACGCAAAAAAAGGCGAAAACGCTAACGAGCCAAATTGCCGCCAGCCGGAGTCGTCCAACGACGGAACGCCGCGCTTCGGAAGCGCAAACGGTGATACGCCAACAGGTTGCTGTAAATGCGCGCATGGTCCCTCCCCGGATCATTTGGGCGTGCCAAAAGGGTGTGGCAAAAGGGCGTGGCAAAAAGGCGTGAGAATGGCAGCAGGCTGTACGAGGCGAGGCTGGCACCACTCCCTGAGACAAACGAGAAATCGCTCCGTATTGTGACAGGGCGAGGTCAACTCGCCCGCAGTCGCTCATGACCGGGATCAAGCAACCCGGACTAATCTGTCAAATACGCAGGCAAACGCGTGGTTAAACGCGTCGCTACCGTCGATTTCACGTTTCTGTCGCCATCACCGTTTCGTAAAAGGTCCGGATGGCTGCCCGTTCTGCCGAAAGCTGT
>CAYMSY010000415.1:0-3237 GCA_964393195.1 uncultured Alcaligenaceae bacterium
CGACGCTGCCGGTGAAAAACACCACCACCAATTGCAGGACTGCCGTGATCGCCAGGATGACAAACGACCATTTGATCGCCCAGATGCCGCGCGCGGTGGTCGCGATGGTCGGGTCAACGACGCCATGTGTATGGCCGTGGCCCGACTTGCCGTCGTGGGCGTGTCCCTGGCCGGTCGCGGCCATTGCACCCGGATCCTGGGCAAAGCCCAGCCACACCAAAATTGACTTCAACATTGCCGGCTTTCAGAGGTACTTGGTGATGTCTTTAAATGCTTCGATCGGTTCGCGTTGCTTCCGCGAGGTAGGGCCGACCGCGACATCCAGGCAGTGATCGATATGATCGTGGATCAACGCCTTCTTCGCCGCGCTGATCGCCTTTTCCACGGCGTGAAGTTGCTGCGCGATATCGAGGCAGGGGCGCTCGGCTTCGATCATCTCGATAATTGTGCGCAGGTGCCCATCGGCGCGCTTCAGCCGTTTCACAATGTCGGGGTGGGTGGGGTGCGCAGTCATGGCGCTATCATATCCTCCTGGAGGGGATATGGCAACTCTCACTGGTAGCCAGGCACCGGGCTCGTGCCGCAGGTATTGCGGCACCCATTGAGGGTTATGGCTTTCGCTGGGCTTCCAGCTGGCCCAGCAACTGAAATTCATGCCCAGGCCCAAAACGATGCCGATCATCACAGCGCGCGGCGCCAGTCCAGCCACGCGACCGGCTGCGCCAGTCAGTCCCAGCACCAGCCAATCACCCCGTGGCCTACCCGGCAATGAGCATGGCCGCCGGCGCAATAAGTGTTGGGCCGCTTGAGTGACCGATACTGTGCTGATAGCATTCATCGGTTCGCTGGAAAAGGTGGCTTGCAATACCCGCCGAAGTCGATCATGCCGAAGCCGAAGAGAATGCCAAAGGGGCCTATTTTGGGGACGCTGATAGAGGCGATGACAAAGGGGATAAACGTTCCCAAGTCGCCGAACGCACCGGCCATTCCATTCGGCCAAACCAGTTTCGTCGAGGCGATTCAATCTTCGGCGCGTCGACAGTTTCCGTGAAAGGTGTTCTCACCGCGCACTCCTGCCATTACGTGTGAGCTTTGTAGGCGCAAGGTGCCGTGCATAAAAATGCGCTGGTTCAAGTTGGGCGTGGTCCCAGCATGATGATGCTCATCCCTAAAAGGCAGACAGCAACGCCAGTCCAGTCCCATATGGTCGGATGCACGCCATCGATCACCCATAGCCAGAGAATGGCAACGCCGATATAGACGCCGCCATAGGCCGCATACACGCGGCCCGCCGCTGTGGGATGCAGAGACAACAACCACGCAAACAGGGCAAGGCTCAATGCCGCAGGAACCAGCAACCATATCGGGCCGTCTTTTTTGAGCCAGAGATATGGCAGGTAACAGCCGACGATCTCCGCCAGTGCCGTGATGATAAAGAGTCCTAGAGTTTGAACAATCTGAGTCATGCGCGTCCTTTCTTTTTTGGTGTGCCTGATTAACGTGGATTGGCGCGCGCTGCACGAACCAGTAAGCAGTCCTCGACTTGAACGCAGCCACATTCGAGCCCCTCGCGGATGGCAGCCTTCATCTTTCGGGTCAGTCGCCTTGCGCCGAGTTCAAGTAATGGGGTGACAGGCGCAGGCTTCACCGTGCGCGGCGGCCACCAATTCCTGCAAGATGCCGCACTCGGCCGTCGGGTGATGGGAATCGCAGCGCGCCCGCAAGACCTCCAATTGCTTCTCCAGTGCGCGCATGGATTTCAATCGCGCCTTCACCCGCTTCAACTGCTCCTCGACGAGCGCATCGATATCCTTGCAGTTGCGGCGGGGCTTGTCGATGAAGTCGACCAGCAGCCGGATTTCGGCCAGTGGCATATCCAGCGAACGGCAATGGCGAATGAACGACAGCGCCTCGAGGTGGCTCTGGCCGTAGGTGCGATAGCCATTGTCCTGCCGTTCCGGTTCCCCGATCAGACCTTCTTTCTCGTAGAAACGAATCGTCTCGACGGGGGTATGGGTCAGCTTGGCGATTTCACCGATTTTCATGACGGGACTCCAAAAAAAAGATACTTGACTCTGAAGCGGCTTCAGGGTTTTCAATGTAGCACATGAAACCAACCGTCCCCCCGATTTCCCCACCCGATCATTGCGGCAAAGACGGCTGTGCGCCGAACGCATCTGCGCCTTCCTCCTCCCCCGTCAATTCCGCGACGCCCGCCGGAGTGACCTACCGAATTGCCACGATGGACTGCAGCAATGAGGAAGCCGAGATACGCCGTGCCCTTGACGGCATAGCCGGCATTCGGCGACTGAACTTCCAGCTCGGCGCACGCACACTGATGATCGATGCGCCGGAAGGCCAGATGCCGGGAATCCTGACAGCCATTCGCAAAGCGGGCTTTGATCCCGAACCCGTCATCCCGACCGACGACTCGGACGACCACGCGAGTGCGTCGGAGGCTCCACAGAATTTCTGGTTAGGGATCAGTCGCCTGGGCGCGGCGCTAGCGCTTGCAGGGATCGCCGAAGCGATTTCCTACTTTGCGCCAGACGATTTCGTGTGGAAAGCGGTCGGTCTCGCCATTGCGGCGGTGGCGATCGGACTGTCCGGTCTGGAAACGTATCGGAAAGGTTTCAGCGCAATACGCCACGGCAAGCTCAACATCAATGCCCTTATGTCGGTGGCGGTGACCGGCGCCTTCCTGATCGGTCAATGGCCGGAGGCCGCCATGGTGATGGCGCTTTATGCGATTGCCGAACTCATTGAAGCCAAGGCGGTCGACCGCGCGCGCAATGCCATCAAGAGTTTGCTGGCGTTGGCGCCCGACACGGCGGACCTGCGCCAACCCGACGGCAGTTGGAAAGCAGCGTCGCCCAAAGACGTGCCGCTCGAAGCCATTCTCCGCGTGAAGCCTGGCGAGCGCGTGCCGTTAGACGGCGTCATCACCACAGGGTCTACCGCGATAAATCAGGCCCCCGTGACGGGCGAGAGCATTCCCGTCGACAAGACGGTCGGCGATCCGGTGTTCGCAGGTACGATCAACGAAACTGGGACCATCGAATTTCGCGTGACCGCCGGCGCAGCTGACACCACTCTGGCGCGCATTATTCATGCGGTTGAGGTGGCACAAAGCACCCGCGCACCCACGCAGCGGTTCGTCGACCGCTTCGCTGCGATCTATACACCGGCCATTTTCGTGCTGGCCTTGGCGGTGGCGGTCATCACCCCGTGGGCCAT
>CAYMSY010000416.1:0-1488 GCA_964393195.1 uncultured Alcaligenaceae bacterium
CTCGACACCATCGAGGGCGATTTGAAAACACTGGGTGGTTGGGGAGACAACAGTGAAATGCCCAACCATTACACCCGCCGCTACCGGGACGAAGCGGCGTTTGAAAGTTCCCTGAGGCTACAAGCGAAGGCCATGCCGCTGGTCAACACCACCACTCCCAGAAAAGATTGTTCGTGAATAGTCCCCATGATTCCTGGCAAAGCCAACTCGCGTCGCAGCCGTTGCCCAGGGTGGTGCGAACAAAAGATGGCGTCGAGTTCGATCCCAATCTCGACCACTGGACGTTTCGCACTGGCGGCACAAAGGTGCAGTGCAACTTCGACACACTGCCGCTGGTGACGGCCGCCTTCATTCACGGCTTCAAGCAAGCAATGGTCGGGGTCGCAGAAACTAAATCGGGTAGCACTATCAATAATTGCTTCCGTGACGCCGCTACGCTGTTGCGGTTCACTGCAGAACTTGATCCGGAGTCAGCAATCGATATTATCGGCTTCGAGGCACTCGCGAGATATGCGCGAAGCTCTCCTGCGGCGTCTTCGCGATTGTCTAGTTCGGGCTCATTCTATAAAAAGTGGGCAAAGCTCTTGTATCACGGCATGGCTCCTGGACTGGCGCAGGTATTTCCACCGTGCAAACAGAGTGAAAGCGGGGTGGCTGTCGCCACGGCATCTGCCCACGAGGGTCCCTTCGACGATCAGGAATTCGAAACGCTGCTCGAAGCCATCAATTTCGCACTCGGCAATGACGCCATCGAAATCGATCGCGCCCTTGAGGTGCGCCTTACGGCCCTGCTGGGCATGCGACCGGCACAACTTGCGATGACAAAGTGCTGCGATATTAAGAAAGACAATTACGGTCGCGTGACGTTCGACCTGCCGCTCATCAAAGGCGTCGATCAGGCCACAAGAGATGAGTTCCGCACATTTCCGCTGGAGCCAACCACAGGTGAGGTTCTGTGGAACTACTGCCAGGAAGTCAAGATGGCCTTTGCCAGCCGTTTAGCTGACCCTAGTGAAGCGCCCCTTTTTCCACAAGTTAAAAAAATAGATGTGGAAAATTATTCGCCCGGATTAGCCTACCACGCGACGTCTAAAGCCATGTCGAAAAGGATTGTGCACACTCTGGGAACGACATTCAATGTGTTCAATGCCACCTCAATCCGGTTGGGTGGCGGGGCCATTCCGGCCTCGGCCGTGCGGTTTCGTCGCAGCTTCGCGCAGCGGGGCGCTGATGAAGGCATCGACATATGGACCCTGGCCCACTTGATGGGGCACCGTCACATCAACTCCGTTAAGGTGTATTTTGAGGTCACACCCCGAATGCGTGCGCGGTTCAGCAAGAAGATGGCCCTGACAATGGCGCCGCTGGCGCGAGCGTTTGGCGTGCAGTTGCGCATCCTTAATAACTTGTCTGAGGCCACCCGCCCCACCCCGGACAGCCGCATTCCTGATTTGCGGCTTGACGAGCACGGAAATTTGAAATGGCTGG
>CAYMSY010000416.1:1498-3224 GCA_964393195.1 uncultured Alcaligenaceae bacterium
TGCGCGAGTTGCGCGAGTTGTAGTCAGCTACGTCCCTATGCCTGTCTGGCCGGATGCCCAAGCTTTGAACCGTTCCTTGATGTTGACCTGGAACCGATCCTGGACCGGCTGATCGCCGAACGTGAAACAGACATGGAAAAGGACGTCCGCACCGCCACCATCCGCGACCGCGCGATTTTTGGATGCGCGCAGATCATGCTTCGGCAACGTGAACTTCTCAATACGGACTTGAACCAATGACAACACTCATTCCGCGCGAAGCCCGCCTGGCACGTTCCAACCTTGATGCATTCATCAAAAAGTATCGCCCGCTGGGCGCTTGGGGCATGGGCAAGCAGCCCTTTGATGACGATGCATGGGATAGGAACGAGGTAGGGCAGAAAGGAAAACTCGGCTATGTTTACTTTGCGCGAGCTCGTTTCAACGGAACACTAAGCCAGACAAAGCATGGTCGGCCCACCACGATCCCAGTAGACCTGTGCATGCCGCCTTTGTTCCGCGACTCTGCCAAGGCGCTCCTCGCCCACCTGCACCTGACCCGCCCGTCAACAGCCATTGACAGTCGCGCAAGAGCGCTGGTCTGCCTGCTGTCGACTTTGGAAAAAATGGACGACGCTGAACCCGATCCAACCGAAATAAGTGTTGCAAACCTCGAAGCGGCCTGCCAGATCATGCAAGAGGCAGGGCTGGCAAAAAATTCGTTGGCAGGCATTGCGGGCCAGCTCTCTCTGATTTGGAAAGAGATGGTAAACCTTGAACTGGCGCAGGCGCCGGCACATTGGGTCAACCCGTTTCGTAAATTGAAGGGCAACAACCACATCAAGTTGGGACCGGAATTCGATGCTGACCGACGAAAGAAGCTTCCGGATCCGAGGGCGCTTGAGGCGTGTGCACGCCTGTTCCAACGCGATGATGACATTGATGTCAGAGCGATGTTCGTCAGCAGCTACGTCGCATTGGCATTGTGCGCGCCGGAGCGCTCGGTCGAGTTCCGGTTTTGTCCAGCGGATTTGCTTGACCCTTGGGTTGATCCCGACACCGGTACAGGTGGGGTTAGCCTGCGTTGGTGGCCGGCCAAAGGCGCGACGCCGTTGCTTAAGACCGTCGGCCTCGACATGACAGGTATCGCAATACGGGCGCATGAGCGCCTATATCAGCTTTCCCAACCCGCCCGTGAACTCGCGCTCTGGTACGAAACTAATGCAGAGCGGATCTACCTGCCGCCACACCTGGAGTTCCTCCGGGCCAGGGAAACTATTGACATCAATGAAGCGCATGCGATCTTGTACGGTGGCGAAGTCAAAACGTTGAATACCCGTGCCGGTGAACATCAACATGCCATGCGTTTTCTGAAGATCAATCGCGTCCCTTTGCGGCGCGGGGATGGCGGGAAATGGGGGGGGCGACCGGCGACATTGGCCTTTGCCGACTTGGAAAAGGCCGTGTTGCGCCAATTGCCCGACGGCTTCCCGGTCATGGACCCCAAGACCGGCATGAGGTACAGCGAGGCCCTCTGTGTGATGCGCCGACGCGAATTTGCCGAACCAGAATGTGGATTCATGCCGGCCATCCTGCAACCGATAAGCTACGGCATGATTGCCAACGCGCTTGGAGCTAACGACAAAACCGGAGCAATTTCCATCTTCGCGCAGTACGGCTTCCTGGACCAACAAGGAGCGCCGCTGAGATTGCAGACCCACCAAATACGACACTATCTCACCACTAT
>CAYMSY010000417.1:0-3220 GCA_964393195.1 uncultured Alcaligenaceae bacterium
TTCGCCTCCGTGAAGGGCTTCACGCAGATTTTTCCGCCGCGATATTCAAACTCGGCCAGGAAGGTTTTATTGACGTTGGATACCTGGGTGGTATTGACCATCGTCAGCAGAGACCCGGCCAGGGCCACCCGCAGCGTGGCTTCGTCCACAGTGATTGAACGCGGCAAGAATAGCTGTGAGGCGTTGTCGCGCCGGATGCGCTCGGCGGTAGAGCGCCCTTCCAGTTCGAAGGCTCCGTAGCTGCCCGGACAAACATAGGTGAGCAACACCTTGTTCTGGTAATCGACGGTCGATGGCGCAACATTCAAACTCAGATAACCCGCGAAAGCGGCCATCTGCTCCAGATAATCACCACTGACCTTTTCGTTATCAACCCAGAAGGTCTTGTTGATCGTCGGTGGGACGATCACCGTCCGCTCGTGGCCGATCATCTTCAGAAAGGCCATCGCGAAGACGATGTTGGCGACACACGACATCAGCAAGCAAAATGAGGTGAAGGCAATGGTGGCGCGCGAAGCGTCCAGATTCTGTTTCAGAAAAAGGAATTTCACCCCAACATCTCCCGAATGTACGACGGGGGAACCCGTCTCAATTTGCCTACGGGCAGGTGCCAGTAGATCCAATGGATGGCATACGCCGGATGCTTACCGGATTTCAAACGGCTCCATCCATACCCCGCGAACATTCCCGCAATCAATCCCAACGTGATCGACCCGGCGGCCGTCCCGAAAACAAAACACGTCCCGAATATCACGCCAACGTCAAGATCCCAAAAGAACAGCTTCGGGAAATCGTTGAGCCTGCGCGGAATTTCATGCGTGTCGTTATCGTTCATGCCGCCTCCGGTCTATTGGGTTCAGATGGTGGCCGCGAGCATCGAATTGAGCACGCCGGGGATGATCAGGATAAAAATCGCGAACAGGATTCCGCCCAATGCGATCAAGCCGTTCTGCTTGAATGCCCCATAGCCCACGCCGATGATGAAAGCAGCCAATGCGATGGTCCGTCCGAGATAGCCGCCGATCCAGCCCGTCAACAAATCAAAAATGGGCTTGAATTCCGTCCCCGTGGTACCGGCCACTGCCGCGCCGGCAAACAACGTAAAAAACAAGACCATCCACATTCCACGGCGCGACAAACCCGTGCTGCGGGAGTTAAGAGTCAATCCAGTATTCATTGCGGTTTCCTTTTCGGTAAGGTGGTACACACTGCGAGAGGCGGTCCCCACGCAGATTCAATAGAGGCCTTCGCCTCCGCTGAATTTGGCCGCATGGGCCGGCCTTGCGACGTGGCCCGCATCCATTTCCACATACGCGCGGTTGTTCGCGGCGTCCGCGGACGCGCCGACCCAGCAGCAATCCGTGCGATAAAACGCCCGCACCTGGGCGGGGCGTACTCCCAAATTCAGCAGGGCTTGCCTAACCTCGACGGCGCGCGCCCGCGCGCGCTCCGTGCGCGCCGCGGCGTTGCCACTCTGCGCGGCATATCCCGTTACGGTGATGGCGATGGCATGCCTGATATCGGCCTCGAACTCGCGCAACAGGATTGTCGAGGCGTCATCCAGACGCACCGCGTCAGGGTTGAAAACAATGGTGAAGCCATTGCCGGGCGTCGCCCGTGCAGCGGCTGGGACCACCTTCTCGGGAGAACTCTGCGGGCCGCTCAGCGAATCGACTGGCGACAAAGCCGCGTTATTCGATGAGGCCGGCGGCGAGGTCGGCGCGACCTGCGATAGCTGAGCATCAATAGGTGTTTTCGGCGTGGGTGCAAGGCAATCGCCGGCACATAAAACAAAGCCCCCTCCTTCGCGTGATGGTTGCTGCCGTACGCCAAGGTTCTTGGCGCCCACACCGGGCTCAGGACTAGGAGCGAGGGGAACACTCGAGCAGCTCGTCATGAGAAGGGCAATCAGGATCGCGGAACGAGAGCTTGAATTCATGAGCGCCCTTGCATGCCGGGATTTGGCGCTGGGTAAATGATTCGATGAATCGCGCGTGCGTAGCGCGAGCGCTTTTGTTCATTTTTCGCGTTGTATGCGCCCACCGCGCGCCAGGTAAACCCGAGCCTCTTGAAGTTCTGTGCAAGCATCCACGCGCCGACGTGGACGGACGTGCAGCCATCGTGTAAGTGCCGCTCGGTAATGCCGAATTGGAGAAGCGTAGGAAGCCACTTGCTGTTGATTTGCATCAGTCCGATGTCGACGCTGCCATCGGCATTTGGCGCGCTAACGGCGTCCGGATTGAGCGCGCTCTCATGCTTGGCGATCGCGTACAAAAGCGCGGGCGATACCTGGTACCGCGCGGCGGCCTCGTGCCAGCACGAAGCCCGCACTGGTGACGCAACCATAGAGAGCACTAACGCGCTCATGACGATACATAGAGGCGTTTGCAATGCAGATGGCAAGCGTGAGCCGAGTGCAGTGGGGATTGAATCTAAACGCGCTGCCACCAATGATTTGTTGCACGGCGAGTGATACGAAAGATCAAATCCCGACCGGGACACGAAAGTGTGGTGTTCCAATATTCTTCGCCGCCGTAAAAATTATTTTTGTCGTTTTTGCATTGACCGGCGTCAATATGAACATTGTTAATGGTATCTTCAACACCTTTTTAGTGGAGCCACTAACGTGTGCAACGGCCCGCCTCATCAAAACCCGGTTTCGCTCGGGGATTGCTTGGCCGGCGACGCGTTGCACACATTTGTGGGCAGTCACCGCCGGCTAGTTCGATGCGCACGAGGGCACGAGAAGCCGACTCAAACCCACGCGCGCGGGTGGGGCGAGAGTCTCCGGGATATTTAGTCTCGCGGTGCGCGAGAGCGCCGCGCACTGCTTTTGCTGAATGGATTGCTTTGCACCACCAACAACAACAATCACAACAAGGGACTAACAATGGGACTCAGAGTTTTGGTAGTGGACGATTACGGTCTGATCAGAGATTCGCTGTCCACGATTATTGGGTTAATACAAAAAGAATCCGTCGTCGACACCGCTGGAACAAAAGCGGAGGCCATACGGCTGATTGGAGAACAACGTTACGATTTTGTCTTTCTGGACCTGACCTTGGACGGTGACGCAAAGCCCAACTTCGATCTTGTTGACCTGTGTGTCGCTTCGCAATCCGGCAAGACCGTTGCGCTCAGCGGGAACAGCGATTGCGCAACGATTCGCGCGGCAATTGAACACGGCGCCACCAGCTTCATTAAGAAAAATTACGACAAC
>CAYMSY010000418.1:0-847 GCA_964393195.1 uncultured Alcaligenaceae bacterium
TCCCAGATTAATGGAAATCATCGCAACGAAGCCGATAAATGGCACCCAACCCAATGTGGCGACCTGCCCGGCATATTTGGCCATTTTGACCGGACCACTCATCTCCTTTGCGGAAAGATTCCCGAAGATGATTTGACCGATCCCGTCGATCGTCGAGCCCACCACCCCGATCGTTCGTTGAAGCGCAGCACCGGGCACTTCTTGCCAGCCAATATCGACGTGACTTGGCGCGACCGGAGTGATCCCCATTGATCCACGACGCTGCACATTTCCAAAGCCGTCCCGGGTTTCGATATAGGCCGGTGTGGCAACGATGTGCAGCGATTGCCCGTTGCGCTCAATCCCGAAGTCCAGCGCGACCCGCGGCCGGGCGTACACTGTCTCGTACAGATCCTCGAAATCGTCTATACGCTTGTCACCAATGGAAACGATGCGATCCCCTGCCCGAAAGCCACTCGCGTCCGCAACTGAACCGGCAACAATGTTTCCAACCACACTTGGAATGCGCATTTCGCCAAACGCAGCAAGCAAGGCTGCAAGAAGCAGGAAACCCACAAAAAAATTTACGAATGGGCCTGCCGCGGTGATGGCCGCCCGCTGCCAAACAGGCTTTGCATGAAAAACCTGGCTGCGTTCGAAATCAGGCAGTTCCATCCACTCCTGATCAGGTTGGCTCGCCGCATTCGCGTCCCCGGCAAACCGGACATATCCGCCCAATGGCATCCAGGCCACTTTCCAGCGTGTCCCTCGTTTGTCGGTCCAGCCGAAAACTTCGCGCCCGAAGCCGATCGAAAAGACGTCAGCCTTGACCCCGCACCAGCGGCCAACAAGGTAATGGCCCAATTCA
>CAYMSY010000418.1:857-3220 GCA_964393195.1 uncultured Alcaligenaceae bacterium
GGCCGCCGCAATGCGCCGAGCCTCCGAATCAATCGTAAGCACATCTGCGAGCGACGCGGGATCCACGGGCACATAGCGCTCAAGAACCCGCGCCACAACGGTCGCGATGTCTCCAAATGCAATCGTTCCTGCCAGAAATGCGGCAACTGCAGCTTCATTGGCGCCATTCAGGATTGCAGGCGCAGCTCCGCCGGCAACCATCGCGTCCCTGGCAAGTTTCAATGCGGGAAATCGCACATAGTCAGGAGCCGTGAAGTCCAGCCGTCCAACGGCCGCCAGGTCCAAACGCTCACAAGGAGTGTCCATGCGTTCCGGCCAGGCCAAGGTATGCGCTATGGGAATCCGCATATCAGCGGGTCCAAGCTGCGCCAAGACCGAGCCGTCGACATATTCGACCATCGAGTGGACAACAGATTGCGGGTGAATGACAACATCGAGCCTGTCCGCGGGCATGGCGAGCAAATGGTGTGCTTCGATAAGCTCGAGGCCCTTGTTCATCATGGTTGCGGAGTCGACAGATATCTTCGCACCCATCGACCAATTCGGGTGCGCGACCGCCTGCGCGGGCGTTGCCCGGGCCATTTCTTCCAAAGGCGTTGTGCGAAATGGACCGCCGCTCGCCGTCAGGACGATCCGATGCACCCCTTTTGGTGCAGACTGGTCGAGACATTGAAAGATGGCATTATGCTCGGAATCGACCGGCAGCAGTGTAGCTCCGGACCGCCTTGCGGCATCAATCATGAGCGAACCGGCTGACACCAGAGCCTCCTTGTTGGCAAAGGCGAGCGTCTTGCCACCTTCCAACGCGGCCATCACCGGCATGAGGCCCGCACAGCCTACAATAGCAGCCATTGTCCAGTCAGCGTCGCGGCGTGCGGCCTCAATAACAGCATCTTCCCCAGCACCGACGTCAATACCGGTCCCGGACAGAGCATCTTTCAGGTCAGCAAAACGGGCAATATCTGCAATCACCGCAACTTTTGCAGACGTTGCTCTTGCAGCCTTTGCCAACCCTTCAACATCCGAATGAGCAGTCAGCGCTTCCACGGCAAAACTGTCCGGATCTCGCAGGATCAGATCAAGAGTCGATTGCCCCACCGATCCTGTCGCGCCCAGAATAGTGACGGTCTTGGGTCTCGTCATGCTGCCATCCCCAAGGACACGGCCAATGCTGCCAAGGGTACTGCGGTCACCACGCCATCCAGTCGGTCTAGCACGCCGCCGTGCCCGGGGAGGAGCGTGCCGCTGTCCTTCACGCCTGCGCGACGTTTCATCCAGCTCTCCAGAAAGTCACCGGACTGCGCCGCGATAGCAAGAAATGGTGTTGCACAGACCAGCGGAAGCGAGAGATTGAGCCAGTTATGGAAACATGCCGCAACAAGGGTAGCGCATGCCATGCCACCGATCAGACCTGCCCATGTCTTTGATGGACTGATCGCTGGCGCAATTTTCGGTCCCCCGATCGATCGCCCTGAAAAATAGGCGCCGATATCCGTCGCCCAAACCAGAGAAAGGGCCCAGAACGTCAGTACAAGGCCGTTTTCCGGCTGTTCGCGCAACCAAAGCAGCGCCAGAATTGGAATTCCAACGTAGATCTGACCTGCGCCCAGGGCGACGCTTCGGGAAATCATTGCTGTTCCGATTGCCATTCCCAGGATCAGGCCAAATGCAAAGAAGCTTGGTCCAAGGGCAATTGGCGACAAGACACCCAGTGGAATGCAAAGCGCATACATGGCCATCCGCTTGTGCTGCTCCGAAACCTTCAAAAGACCGGCAAACTCGGAAATCATGATGAGGCCGCCGACTGTTGCAAGCACCCAGAGCGCAGTGCCGCCCAACCAAACCTCAGCAACAGCGACAATGATCAAGATTGCGCCAACGATGATCCGTTGCGACAATTCAGATTTAGGCGCTTGGGTTCCAGTCACAAGCCACCGAAGCGCCGCTCCCGCGCCCCATAGTCCGCCACAGCATCGGCCAAAGACTGAGCTCCAAAATCGGGCCAGAGTGTATCGACAAACAAAAGCTCCGCGTAGGCAAGCTGCCAGAGCATGAAATTTGACAGGCGCTGCTCGCCAGATGTCCGGATCAACAAGTCTGGCGGCGGCAAACCATGCGTATCAAGCAAATTGTCGATCATGGCTTCGTCAATTGCTGCGGGATCAAGTTTCCCGTCCCTTGCCCTTTGCGCCACGTCGCGCATGACCGAGACAAGCTCAGCCTGAGAACCATAGTTGAGGGCGATAACCAATGTCGTCCGGGAGTTTTGCGCAGTCCGCTCGATCGCGTCGTCGATCAGCGCGACAAGGTCAGGCGCCAGGGCTTTGTAGTTCCCGATAATCCTCAATCGGACGCCATTCTGC
>CAYMSY010000419.1:0-3212 GCA_964393195.1 uncultured Alcaligenaceae bacterium
GGCGCCCATGCTGCGCAAAGCTCGCGAGCGCGGGCTTTATGATGAACTGGAAGAGATTGAGCTGACGCAGTATTTGCTGACTCAGCGCGACCGCTTTGATCTTATCGTCGCTGCCGACACCCTGATTTATCTGGGCGCTCTGGAGTCGGTAGTCGCGGCCATCAACGGTGCCCTGCGGCCGGGTGGGCTTTGCGCGTTTTCGCTGGAACTGCTGGACAGCGCGCACAATGACCGCGATGGCGAAAGTGCTGGCGAGGCCTACGAACTCGGTCCGTCTGGTCGCTACCGCCATATGATGGCTTACGTCCGCGCTCTGCTGAACGGCAGCGGGTTTGCCGACATCGATGTGGCGGAAATGACGCTTCGCAAGGAGTCCGGCGCGCCGGTTCGCGGCATCGTCGCGATCGCCCGTAAGCCGGGTTAGGCACAGCCCGGCGCGCAACACGCGGATGTCGTGCCAGCCAGTTACGGAGACGTTACTTCTGCCGCTGGCAGGCTTTGTCTGTGCGCCGTATTGATTGATAATCAACCACACTAAATCGGGGAGCATTCAATGCCGGGCAAGAGCTGCACTATCAACCTGATCGTCAATGGGCAACGATGGCTGGAAGCGGGCGATTCGCTGGTGGCGGAGGGCGTCGCCGGCAAACCCTGGACGCTTGCCGGATTGCAGGACTATGTGCAGTTGACTGTCGGTTCTGCGCTCGGCTACACGATCGAAAACACGACGCTCATCGAGCAGCGCTGGTGCCGTTCGCGTGCGATCGCGAGCGATGGCGAGGCCGTTGCGGCGCGCATGGCGATCGCCCAGACGCCGCACGTCACCGATGCCGACGCGGGCGCCGGCCTTGCGCTGGAAGCCATTGAGACTGCGGCCCTGAGTCCGTGCGACGTCGTCGTCATGGTCGGCGCGACGATGGCCTGGCAACCGCTGCGGCAGAAACTGGAGGCTGCGTCAGTTGAGCTGTTTGAACTGCTGTTGCCGCCGGCTGGCAAGGTGGTGGTATCCACGGAGCGCGTGATCGACCTGCGGCAGCGTGTCAAGCTTGCGCCCGCCGATCCGGCCGTCGTGGCGCTGTTCAAGCGACCGCCGGTTGTGGCGACAACGGTCCGCGAGGCCGGAAGCGCGACAGAAAATGGCGCCAGTGACGAGCCCTTTGCCGCCAACAGCATTCGCGGCACCGTCAAGCTGCTGGCGAATGGCTACGGCATCGTCAGTCGCGCCGATGGTCGTGGCGAAGTGCAGTTTCTCGCCTCGCACGTCCAGCCACCGGGTTTTGAGTTTGTTGAAGTCGGCGACGAGCTGCGCTTTGACGTCATCGAAGTCGCGCCTGGCAAATGGCGGGCGCAACGCGTGGTGCGTTCCTGATGGAATCAGGCCAGCGGCATCGCAACCCGTTGTCGCAGTCGCCGATGTCGCGATTGCGCCCCACAGTTCGTCCTTAAGAGGAAGCTGCTACGACTTGCCCACTGAACTGACCGCATAGAAGAAAGACATGGTGACACTACGCATCTGGACGCCAGACCTGTCAGCAACCGACATCGGTCATGCATCCCTGATGATCGCCGGAGCCTATGGTGCCCGCTACATCAGTGTCTGGCGGGAGGACAGCGTCGATAAAGTCACCGGGCGCGACGGTTCGGTCACGCTACCTGACGACGTCAAGGCACGCGGCGGTCGCGATGCCCCCAACCACTGGCATTTTTCGCGCCTTGACGAAAACCGGATGATCGGGCTTTGGGATCGCCTGAGGGGCGGGCGCTCATTGCAGTGGAGCCGGACGCTGATGACCAACTGCTTCTGGATTACCGACATGTTCATCAACGCCGGGCAGGGTTTTCCGGTGGAAGACAACCCCGGTTGGGCGCTGTCGGAACGCGCTTCGGTGTCATTGCGCATGGCGTCGCTGGCAGCCAGCGCCGTGGCGCTTGCCGCACATGCGCACCAGTACGAACAGATCGAACACTGGTAGCGCATGCGAAGCATGTCCGACGCAAAAACGTGATTCTGTATTGAGGGTGGTGTTTCATGGAAAGACTGGTTGATTCGGTAACTCCGCTGGGAGACGCCATGTGGTTCCGGCAGATGACCGGAGTCGAGGCGATTTCGTCGCTGTTCGAGTTTGATGTGACCTTTCACAGCCTGCAAACGTCGCTGAGCGCCAAGGCAATGCTTGGCAAGGATGTCACGCTCAAAATTGAAACCGAAAACAACGGTGCGCCGAGAATACTCAACGGTATCTGCACGCGCTTTGCCAGTTCCGGGCGCGAGGGTGAATACATCCTGTTCAGCGCCAAACTGCGGCCCTGGTTGTGGCTTGCGAGCCGGCGCAGTGATTGCAAGATTTTCCAGGAGATGACGGTTCCGGAGATCATCACCGAAGTGCTCGGCAAGTACGGGCACCCGATGACCAAGAAACTCACGGGCACTTACCGCACGTGGGACTATTGCGTTCAGTATCAGGAGACTGATCTCAACTTCGTGATGCGGCTCATGGAGCACGAAGGCATCTATTTCCATTTTGAGCACTCGGTCGGCACGCATACGCTGATCCTGTGCGACAACATTTCCTCGCACGCGGCGCTGCCGGGGCGCTCCGGCATCAAGTACCTGGGGCTGGATGCGTCCACCGTTGCTGACGAAGAACACTTCAACAGCTGGCTGGTACGCGAAGAGGTCAACTCCGGCGAATACATCACTGACGACTACGACTTCGAGAACCCCAGCTCTGAGCTCGAAACCAAACGCAAGAAACCGCTGGGTCACGCGCATGATTCGTGGGAGCGCTACATGTGGCCGGGCGGCTACGTTAAGCTGGGTGACGGTGAAAACTACGCTGGGGTAAGACTGGAAACGCTCGAGGCCGAGCACGAGCGCACGCAGGGGCACTGCACAGTGCGCACGATGGCGCCAGGTTACCTGTTCAGCCTGCAGCGTTGCCCGAGAGCTGATCAAAACCGGGAGTACATAGCCGTCGCGGTGTCCTATTTTTTCCGTGACAACCCCCGGCGCACGGCGGGTGGCGGCGGTGCCGGCGACTCTGACTGGGGCTTTACCGTCACCGCACAACCTTCCTCAATGCCTTACCGCCCACAGCCGGTAACGCCAAAGCCGTTGACACACGGACCACAGACGGCGGTCGTGGTCGGACCGAAAGGCGAAGAAATCTACACCGACAAATACGGTCGTGTGAAGGTGCAGTTTCACTGGG
>CAYMSY010000420.1:0-3211 GCA_964393195.1 uncultured Alcaligenaceae bacterium
CCGGCGGTGAGCACCTTGATTTCGGCAGCGGACGCGACGGCGGCGATGGCGAGGCTGGCCACACTCACCAGACAGGCAAATGACTTCAGTGGATACATGACGAACTCCATGAACAAACGGATGAGAGACGGGCCCCGACACAGGATGGGCGAGGCCGATCGACGCAAACGAGAGGCTATCAAGGTTCGCCGGCGGTTCGCGGCAAATATTCCCGCATCTGCGCATAAATCGGCGTGAGCGAGGCAATCTCGCAGGAGTTCTGCGTGAATGCATATTCGGTATGAAAGTCCTCGTAGCTTCTGGCCCGCCAGAGGCGGCCCGCCACATCGATGACGAGCGAATGTCCAACGCCGCCGCGAAAGATCCGCGAGCCGTCGGTTCCGGTCCACACGGTACAGGTCCACGGGCGCTCCTGCGGGTGCGCGGCCATGAACGCCTCAATCTCCCGGACCTGGTGCAGAAAAAGCTCCGCCCGTTCCGAATGCGGAGACGCAAGAACGCGTGCAATGGCTGCTGCCAGCATGGCGTCCGCGGGCGATGTGAGAACTCCAGACTGTAGCGGTGAGGTGTCGGACACGGTGTTGCTCTCGGAAACGGGCCGAGTTTTCAGCTTGAGAATGGCCGCGCGGCGGTCAGGCTTTCTTCAAAAAACAGGTTTTCAGCACGAGTCCCTTGACCTTTTCTGCGTTGCACTCAATCTCTTCCGCGTCGTCGGTGAGTCGGATGTTCTTGATCAGCGTGCCGCGTTTGAGCGTGACCGAAGTGCCTTTGACCTTGAGGTCCTTGATCGTGGTGACCGAATCACCGTCGGCTAGGAGGTTGCCGTTGCTGTCTTTTACGTTCATGTCAGTTTTGTTCTATTTGTTGGATGGAATGCGCACAATGCTACGGCTACAGTCCCTCCGCCGCCCGCGCCTCGCGCTCGAAGTGGTTGTTCCAGTAGTACGCCGTCCACCGTCGCGCACGCAGGGCCGCGTACAGCCCCGCGCCGATGTAGGCGAGCGGGAACAGCGCGCCCCAGCGCTCGCACTGGCGCACGTGAACGTGCTCGTGCACGCGGCAGTGATCCATACACTCGTCGTTGCGGGCGACGATGACGTGGCCGATGGTGGCGGCGGCAAAGCCTTCGCCGCCGGACATCGCGCGGAACCACGGGCCATGCAGGAACCACGACAGTGCCGGACTGGTGATTTCCAGGACGCCGTCGACGATCCGCCAGCGCGCACGCCAAAACGCCAGCGGCAGCAGGGGCAGCGCAAACACGCTGACCGGCGCCACCCACAGGATGCGTGCGATGCCGACAATACGGCGAATGACGGATGACATGGGCGCAAAGTTAACGTAGATTCCGTTCTTGCAGTGAGCGCCATCTCATGGTCGCGCCGCTTCCACCGCTTCCGGAGAACTCATTTCATGCTGAAACCCCATTCGATGCTGCTGTGTGCGACGACGATTCTTGTGCTCGCCGCACCCGCGACGGCCGGCACCCTCGTCGCGCAGATCAAGGACAAGAATGGCGGGCCGGTGCCCAATGC
This sequence comes from uncultured Alcaligenaceae bacterium, assembly GCA_964393195.1. Classification (GTDB taxonomy): domain Bacteria; phylum Pseudomonadota; class Gammaproteobacteria; order Burkholderiales; family Casimicrobiaceae; genus Casimicrobium. The sequence goes on from CAYMSY010000420.1 coordinate 1,536, forward strand.
CGTGGTCTATGTGCTGCCGGTCGGGGCCAAGGCGCCCCCCGCGCCGCCCACGGCCACGGGCGTCGTCGAGCAGTCGTACTTCAAGTTCGAGCCGTTTGTGAGCGTCGTGCAGACCGGCACCAAGATGCGCTTTCCGAACCGCGATCGCGGCGAACATCACATCAAGGTGCTGTCCGGCCCGAGCGCCTTTGAGCACAAGGTCTACACGCGCAAGGAGCCGGACCCGACGCTGCTCGACAAGCCCGGCCAGATCACGCTGCAATGCCTGATCCACGACTGGATGGCGGCACACATTTACGTCGTCGATTCACCGTGGTTTGGCAAGACCAGCAAGTCGGGCTCGGCGGTGGTCGAGAACATCCCAGCCGGCGAATACGACGTGTTCGTCACACACCCGAGCCTGCTGGTGCCGGGGCAGGTCACACCCGCCATGCCGCGACGCGTGAAGTTCGACGCCACCAATGTGCATGTACTCGAAGCCAAGTTCGAGCTGGTGCCGAAAGCAGAACCGTCCCGCCGCACGCCGTCGGCGTATTACGAATGACCCGCCAAGTCAGCAGCTTTTCGTTGAAAGCCTTTTCGCAAAGGGCTTGAAGCGCTTTTTTGCTGAAAGTCGGTTTTCCACATTTCGTCGGTCTATGCCCAGTGTGGAAAGGCTTTGATGAAAAAGCTGAAGATGTTGTCGGAACTCAAGGAATCTGACCCCTTTCACCCGGCGGGTTTGCCCGTCAACGCCGCGGCGGAAAGATCCGCCCGGCTGGCGAGCTTCGCGGGAAGGGGGGATCACGTAAGGGGGTCACAGAACACGCGGCGGCTGGTTTCTGCCGCAATCGTTGTGTCGACTTACTGCGGACTCGCGGCGGGTAGTAACTTCCCGCTCGCCAACCTTGCACCCTATTACTTGCAAGTCGTTGGTGCGTATCCAGGTGAAATTCAGCTATACGGCAACTCACAACCGTATTTGGTGCCATTCAAGTATCAGCCGAATTCCCGGATCGTTGGTGGTGCCGCTGATCCACCACCTTGGCGCGAAACCACGTACCCGGTCATGGGGCGTTTGGTGAACTTCTTCTACAACGATCCGAACGACGTCACGCGCGGCTACTACATGCAGACCTATCACGACGGAATTTGCTCGAGGGGCGGAACGCCGACGATTCCTCGGGCCCCAACCGACGGGCAAACGGCGACGTTCGTCAGGCGGTATGCCGATCTATCGACTCATCAGTTGCCCGCGCAATATAACGATTGCAGTGATTTTTCTGTAGTTCGACCGATCTTGTTTGAAGTTACTGATGCGGTGACGTTCGGTGCCCCCGTGCGGCGTCTGGCGCTTGACGGCGCGCAGTATGATGCGAGCCCGATGAGGTTACGCCGAAATGGATTGGCGTGGGAGTCATTCTTCTGGGCTTATCGGATGGGGATGGTCGCGCGGGAGAGCGATTGGGTAGCGTTTGATTCAGCAGGTGCCGCCACATTGCGCGAGCAATTCAACGTACCGGTCCCCCAAGACGACTTCGAACTGAGCACCCTCCCCTCACCATGGGTAGAAGACGACGTTACCGAGTACGTCAACCGCGCGGACTTCCCGAACCAACCGGGCGGTCAGTTTTTCTATGCGGTGCTGGCGGCGGACAAGACGCTGCTGGATTCGCTGCCGCAATGGCAGCGCACCG
>CAYMSY010000421.1:0-1144 GCA_964393195.1 uncultured Alcaligenaceae bacterium
GGCCGCTAGTGGAACGGAAGAAAGTAAAAGACCTTCAGGATGAATTTCGTGCGAAAAATGATGCGGCGCGTGAGCATTTTTCCAGCGATCACGGGCGACGACCGACCGGCATCGAACTTGAAAAATGGCTGCTGTTTCGCGAACAGCATGACAAATGTGCGTATTCGTTGCGCCCATTGGACCCCGATCGCGTTGTCAATGATCCGAGCTACGTGGAGATCGATCACGCCCTACCTTACTCGCGCAGCTACGACGACAGCAAAAGCAACAAGGTACTGGTTCTCAAGGCCGAAAACCAGCGCAAAGGTAACCGCACACCCTACGAATACTTGACGTCATTCGAAGGTGGCGAGAACGGAGCGCGCTGGCGAGAGTTTGTCGGGTTCGTCGAAAGCAACAAAGCCTACCGGCAGGCCAAGCGCAGTAGGTTGCTACGAAAAAACTATGGGAAAGACGAATCCCGGTCGTTCATGGATCGCAACCTGAACGATACCCGCTACATCTGCAAATTTTTCAAGAATCTAGTTGAACAGCACTTGCAACTAGCAGAGGATAGTTCCGCAAAGCGTTGCGTCGTACTCAACGGACAGCTCACTTCGTTTCTGCGTGCTCGCTGGGGACTTTTGAAAATCCGCGAAGAGAGTGACCGCCATCACGCACTCGATGCCGTGGTCGTCGCCGCCTGTGATCACGGCATGGTGAAACGCCTGGCAGACTACGCGCGGCGCAGGGAGTTGGAAGCCGTGTCTGCGGGATTTGTTGATCTGGACACCGGAGAGATTGTCGACCGTGCAATGTTTCAGCGACTGGAACGGGATTTCCCCGCGCCGTGGGAATACTTTCGTCACGAGCTCCAAGCGCGTCTTAAGCTGGACGACATCAGCACGATGCGAGACATTTTGCAAACGCTTGGCAACTACGACGCGGCAGCGCTTGCGGCAGCGAAACCGCTTTTCATTTCCCGCGCACCGCAGCGGCGAAATGGAGGCGCAGCACACAAAGAAACGATTTACTCACAACCGCCAGAATCGCAACTCGAGCGCGACGGTGCCGTGAAGCAGCGTGTGCCTCTTTCCGCACTCACGATGAAGGACTTGGATCGCCTGGTTGATCGGGATCGTAATGAAAAACTGTATGCGGCAAT
>CAYMSY010000421.1:1154-3175 GCA_964393195.1 uncultured Alcaligenaceae bacterium
CAGCGCATGAAGGCTTTCAACGGCAAGGCTGACAAAGCATTCACGCCCGACAATCCATTACGCAAACCCGACAAGTACGGCGAGTTAACCGGACCGGTCGTACAAGCGGTGAATCTCAAAATTGACAAGATGTCCGGGATCAAGATTCGCGGCGGTGTCGCGAAGAATGACACGATGCTACGTGTGGATGTTTTTCAGAACCGAAAGGGCCAGAAATACCACCTAGTTCCAATCTACGTTCATCACCGCGTCACGGGCTTGCCGAACAGGGCAATCGTTGCCTTCAAGGACGAGGACGAATGGACGGAGATGGGCGAGGGATTTGACTTTCTGTTCGCACTGCATGCAAACGATCTGGTGCGGATCACGCAGAAAAACAAGCCGCCACTTCTTGGGTATTTTGCGAGCTGTCACCGTGGAACAGCAGCTCTTAACTTGTGGGCGCACGACCGAAGCAACGAAGTTGGCAAAGGTGGCGCCATTGACGGTGTTGGCGTAAAGATGGTGCCACTCATCGAGAAGTTGAACGTGGACGTCTTGGGAAACGTGTTCCCAGCACCTCATGAGATGCGTCGTGACTTGGCGTAGCGTAGTCATCAGCAAACCCGCCAAGCTCCGTCGCGAGCACTTTTCGCTCGCGATTGAGCAGGAGCAGACGGCATTCGTACCGTTCGAGGACGTGGCCGTGATCGTGCTTGCGCATCGCGAGATCACGGTGACGCATCCGGTGTTGTCCGCCTGTGGTGAATACGGCATCGGTCTCTACGCCTGTGGCGACAACCATCAGCTAAACGCTGTGCTGCTGCCTTTCCTGCAGCACAGCCGCGCCGTGCGCATGCAGCGACTGCAACTCGACATTGATCGCCCTACTGCGAAGCGCGCGTGGGCCGAGATTGTGCGCATGAAGATTCGCAATCAGGCGTTTGTGGCGAAGCAGTTTGGGTTGGACGTAGCGGATCGGCTGGCAAGTTACGAACGGCGCGTCCGCTCGGGCGACCCGGACAATCTGGAGGCCCAGGCGGCTGCCATCTACTTCCCGGCGCTGTTCGGTCGCGGCTTTGTGCGCGCGCAGGAGAGCTGGGTAAATGCAGCGCTGGATTACGGTTACGCCGTCGTGCGGGGCGTCTGTGCGCGATCGCTCGTGGCCTATGGCATGCTGCCTTCTATCGGTCTGTTTCACGACAGCGAACAGAATGCGTTCAACCTGGCCGATGACCTGATCGAACCGTTTCGCCCGCTGGTTGATCTGCATGTCGCCCGCATTGCGCGAGGCGTTGTCTCTAGCGCGGACGGCGGCGCCAGCAATGAGGACTTGTTCGATCTCACGCCCAAAGACAAGGCAAGTCTGGTTGCGTTGCTCAATGTTGACGTGGCTATGCCGCGCGGCGTGATGACGGTGTTGGCCGCTTCGGATCAAGCGGCACAAGCGCTGCAGCGGCTTTATGACGGCGGTAGCGAAGTGTTGCTCGAATTGCCTCGCGTGCAGGGACTCGTGCAACACCGGGACGACCGCTAGCACAGCCACACTTGGGCGAATGAGCCATGAGTGCAGAAACGAGGCGATTCATGCGGATGCTCGTCTTCTTCGATCTCCCGGTCACCACCAAAGCGGATCGCAAAGCCTATGCGCAATTCCGCAAGTTTCTCGTCAACGACGGCTATGACATGCTGCAATTTAGCGTGTACGGACGGATCGTTGCCAACCGCGACGCTGAGGAAAAACACTACGCCCGCGTGGTGGCTAACCTGCCGCCCGAAGGCTCCGTTCGAGTGTTGACGGTGACCGAAAAGCAGTATGCCAGCATGAAAATCCTCGTCGGTTTGCCACTGTTTCAGGAAAAAAAGGTCAATGCCGACCAAATGTTGCTGTTTTAGCAATCCATTTTGGCAAAAGAAAACCCGGTCGTGTCGTTGCTAGTGCAAACGGCCTGGCCGGGTTTAAAGCGAGAACTATTTGGATTTTTTCTTTGGATTTATATGCTTACAGTGAGGGCATTTCTTTCGAAAACGACCCGCATTGT
>CAYMSY010000422.1:0-3171 GCA_964393195.1 uncultured Alcaligenaceae bacterium
ATCATAAATACACCGGGGTCCGAAATAACTGGCGCACGTGGGGGCATTCACAACTCGGTAACGCGAATTGTGCTTAAACCCACGCACATGATTGGTGGTTATGCCCAGCTTTCTTATGGCTTCAACTACTACGGCACGATTGGTACGAATCGTGACGAATTTGTAGTTGTTCGCAAGATGAACAAGGTGGATTGGCTCGACACACCGAGCGAACCCGATCAATCTGCACTGCAGCACGCTTGAGGAGAGGCAGATCATGAAAATTCGCGCGCAAATCGGCATGGTGCTGAATCTTGACAAATGCATTGGCTGCCACACCTGTTCGGTTACCTGCAAGAATGTGTGGACCAGTCGTCCCGGAATGGAGTACGCATGGTTCAACAACGTTGAGACAAAGCCGGGGATCGGGTATCCCAAAGAGTGGGAAAACCAGGACAAATGGAATGGCGGTTGGGTCCGCAAGAGCGATGGCAAGATTGAGCCACGTCAGGGCGGAAAGTGGAAGCTTCTGATGCGGATTTTTGCCAATCCCAATCTGCCGCAGATTGACGACTACTACGAGCCATTCACGTTCGACTATGACCACTTGCAGAGCGCGCCTGAAATGAAGGCGGCGCCAACTGCGCGCCCACGCAGCCTGATCACGGGCAAGCGCATGGAAAAAATCGAATGGGGTCCGAACTGGGAGGAAATCCTTGGCGGCGAGTTCGAGAAGCGGGGCAAGGACAAGAACTTCGACGATATCCAGAAGGACATCTACGGCCAGTTCGAAAATACGTTCATGATGTATCTGCCACGGCTGTGTGAGCACTGTCTCAACCCGGCCTGTGTCGCGTCCTGTCCCTCGGGTTCAATCTACAAACGCGAGGAAGACGGCATTGTTCTCATTGATCAAGACAAATGTCGCGGCTGGCGGATGTGTGTCAGTGGATGCCCGTATAAAAAGATTTACTACAACTGGCAGACGGGCAAGGCCGAGAAGTGCATCTTTTGCTATCCGCGGATCGAAGCAGGCCAGCCCACCGTTTGCTCGGAGACATGCGTAGGTCGAATTCGTTATCTCGGCGTGCTTCTTTACGATGCCGATCGTATTGAACAGGCGGCCACTACTGAGCATGATCGTGATCTGTATCAGGCGCAGCTTGACATTTTCCTGAATCCCAACGATCCAAAAGTCATCGCGCAGGCGCGAGTTGACGGGATTCCCGACGCATGGATGGAGGCTGCCCGCAAGAGTCCTGTCTACAAGATGGCGGTCGACTGGAAGGTCGCGCTGCCACTGCATCCCGAGTACCGCACACTACCTATGGTCTGGTATGTTCCGCCGCTGTCGCCGATCACTGCGGCCGCGAATGCAGGGCATGTTGGGACGAACGGCGAAATTCCCGACGTCAATCAGCTGCGTATTCCAGTCAAGTATCTTGCCAATTTGCTCACGGCCGGCGATACGCAGCCTGTCGTGCGCGCATTGGAGCGCATGCTTGCCATGCGCGCCTATCAGCGCAGCAAACACGTGGACGGCACAACGAACAAGCAAGCGTTGGATCAGGTCAACATGATTGCTGCGGACGTTGAAGAGATGTACCACGTGATGGCGATTGCCAACTATGAGGATCGTTTCGTCATCCCGAGCACGCACCGCGAGTATGCTGAAAATACCTTCGACATGCGCGGCGGTTGCGGCTTCTCGTTTGGCAACGGCTGCTCGGACGGCGCTTCGGAGGCGAGTCTGTTTGGAGGAAGCAAGCGGCGGACGATTCCAATCAAGGTGGGGGTATAGCCATGGCCGCCGCCAATGCATCAAGGACCCTACGTGCGCTGTCGCACCTTCTGGCTTATCCGGACGCCGAGCTTCGGTCGCATGTCCCGGAACTGCGGCAAGCCTTGCGAGACGATGGCGCGATTCGTTCCCCGCGCCTTTCAGAAATTGATCGTCTCCTGAATTCGATAGAGATGATGCCGGGGCTCGACACAGAGGCTGCCTACGTCGAAATCTTCGACCGTGGTCGTGGTACGTCGTTGCACTTGTTTGAACATGTGCACGGTGATTCGCGTGATCGCGGTCCGGCAATGATTGATCTGGGCAAGACCTACGAACAGGCCGGGCTGTATTTGGCTCCCGGCGAATTGCCCGATTACCTGCCGACACTGCTTGAGTTTGCGTCCACGCAGCCGCCGCGTGAAGCGCGTGACTTTCTCGGTGAAATGACGCACGTCCTTAACGCGCTCTTCAGTGCGTTGCTTGCGCGGCAGAGCGCTTATGCCAGTGTCGTTGGTGCATTGATCGAACTTGCAGGTGGAACTGCAGAACCGGTTGACATCACGCCTGATATCCCTATTGATGATAGCTGGGCCGAACCGGTCGTCTTTGGCGGATGTAGCACAGAAGGTCAGGCCCGTCCAGGTCAGGCCGGACAAGCTAAACCAGTTCAATTTGTGAAGAACCCAAACCGCATTCCGACGCAACGCACGGGAGTGTCCGCATGAACTATCTTGATACCCTTCTTTTTGGTTACTACCCTTATGTCTGCCTGACTGTATTCCTCGTCGGAAGTCTGATCCGCTTCGACCGAGACCAGTACACGTGGAAGAGCGATTCATCGCAGCTGTTGCGGGCCGGGCAACTGCGCTGGGGCAGTAATCTGTTCCACGTTGGTGTCTTGTTTCTCTTCTTTGGCCACTTCTTCGGGATGCTCACGCCACACTTTGTTTACGAGCATTTCCTTGGGGCTGGTGCCAAGCAGGTCATCGCGATGGTCAGCGGCGGCGTCGCTGGCACACTCGGATTTATCGGCCTTACCCTGCTTCTGCATCGTCGCCTGACTGACGAGCGCATTCGGGCGACCTCAAAGCCTGGCGATATTCTGATTGCGCTTCTTCTTTGGATACAGTTGGCGCTGGGTCTCGCGACGATCCCGTTCTCGGCTCAGCACATGGATGGCAGTATGATGCTCAAGCTGGCCGGGTGGGCGCAACATATCGTGACGTTCCGGGCGGGGGCTGCGGAGTTGCTGGCTGAGGCAGGCTGGGTGTTTCGCCTGCACATGTTTCTTGGCATGACAATATTCCTCGTGTTCCCGTTTACGCGGCTGGTTCACGTATGGAGTGGCTTCGCCTCGTTGGCATATGTGTTGCGCCCCTATCAGGTGGTACGAAGTCGAAAGCTCAATC
>CAYMSY010000423.1:0-3166 GCA_964393195.1 uncultured Alcaligenaceae bacterium
ACGGTCATCGGCCTCGCGACAACGACGGCCGAATTCATCAGCCCATCCGAACTCGAAAAGGCCGACACCGTGTTCAAAACAGCGCGCGAACAGGTCGCGCTCGTCGAGCAGGGTATCCGCACGCAAGAGTCCCAGGTCGCCTCGGCGCAGGCCAATGTGCGGCAACGTGAAGTGGTGCTGCAATCGGCACAGGTTGATCTTGAAAAAACCACCATCCGTGCGCCCGTCAACGGCATCGTGATCGCACGCAAGATCGAGCCGGGACAGACCGTCGCCGCGAGCCTTTCAGCGCCCGACCTGTTCATCATCGCTCAGGATTTGCGTGCGATGCAGGTCGAGACGTCCATCGATGAGGCCGACATCGGTCGTCTCAAGGTGGGCCAGAACGCGACCTTCACGGTTGATGCATTCCCGCGCCGCAATTTTTCCGGCAAGGTCACGCAGATCCGCAAGGCCGCGCAGGTGATCCAGAACGTGGTGACTTATGTCGTGACCATCTCGGCCGAGAATCCCGATCTGGCACTGGTACCGGGCATGACCGCCAATACGCGCATCACGGTGGACAGCCGCGACAATGTGCTCAAGGTCTCAAACGCTGCGCTGCGCTTCAAGCCGCTGGGTGAAAGTGGTGCGCCGGCCGGAAAAACGGGCGATTCCGCCGCGACGGCACCGGCCGGTGCGGCAGCAGGTGCCGCCGCGCAGGCAACGCAGTTTCGCGATCGCCTGATGACCGACCTGAAACCTGATGAGGCGCAGAAGGCGCGGCTGGATCAGGTGTTTGCCACCATGCGCAGCAAATTGACGGGTCTGCGCGACGTGCAGGACGAGGGTGAACGGCGCAAGGCCAGCTCGGAGGCGCGCAATGAAATGCGTCGCGAGATCGAGGCCGTGCTCAAGCCCGAGCAGAAGGCCGCCTGGGAAAAAATCCTCGCGGAAACGAGCACGGGTCGCAGTGGTGGTGCTTCGGCGGTGACGGCTGGCCGAGTCTATGTGCTTGGTGCCGACGGCAAGCCGCAGGCCGTCGAAATTCGCGTGGGTCTGACCGATGGCACCTACAGCGAAGTCGTGAGCGGCGCGCTCAAGGAGAACGACGAGGTCATCATCGGCACCCAGGACGCGAAAGCCGGTGCCGCGAAATCGGCAACGCCGAGCGGTCCGCGCATGATGTTCTAGTCGTCGGCCATGACCACTGCCCTCATCGAAACCTTCGACCTCTGCAAAACCTACGTGATGGGCGAAGAAGAGGTGCGCGCGCTGCAATCGCTCTCGGTCACCATCAACGAGGGCGAGTGCGTTGCGGTGATGGGGCCATCGGGTTCCGGCAAATCGACGTTCATGAATCTCGTCGGCTGCCTGGATCGTCCGACCAGCGGACACTATCGTCTGCACGGCGAACCGGTCAGCGAGATGGATGCCGATCCGCTCGCCGACGCGCGCAACCGCATGATCGGCTTTGTGTTCCAGAGCTTCAATCTGCTCGCACGCACGACGGCGACCGAGAACGTGGAGCTGCCGCTCATGTACGCGGGCGTGCCGCCGAAGGAGCGCCGCGAACGCGCGCTCGCCGCACTCGCAAAGGTGGGACTCGCCCAGCGCGTCGATCACATGCCGACGCAGCTGTCCGGCGGCCAGCAGCAGCGCGTGGCGATTGCCCGGGCCATCGTGAACCGGCCGCGGCTGATCCTCGCCGACGAGCCGACCGGAGCACTCGACACCCGCACCAGCCTTGAGATCATGGCGCTGTTTCAGGAGTTGAACACGCAGGGCATGGCGGTCGTGCTGGTGACGCATGAGAGCGATGTCGCCGCGTTTGCGTCGCGGCTGCTGAGCTTTCGCGACGGCAAGCTGGTGGGCGATACGGCACAGACGCCGCGCTCCGCCGTGGAAGAAATCGCACGGCTTGATGCGCAGGCAAAGCTCGAAGCAAAGGTTGCGGCATGAACTTTCTGACCACGCTTCGTGTCGCGCTGCGCGCACTGAAAACCAATCTGCTGCGCAGCATTTTGACCATGCTCGGGATCATCATCGGTGTCGGCGCGGTGATCGCGATGATTGCCGTTGGTTCGGGGGCGCAGGAACGTGTGGCCGACCAGATTCGTGGACTCGGCTCGAACCTGATCATCGTGATGTCGGGCAATTTGTCGTCGGGCGGCGTGCGCATGGGCGGCGGCAGCGGCTGGACGCTGACCGAGGACGACGCCACGGCGCTGTCGGCGGAAATTCCCGGTGTCGTCGCCGCGCCGATGCTGCGCGGTGGCGCCCAGGTGATTTTCGGCAACCTGAACTGGTCAACCACGGTATACGGCACCACGATGGAATACCTAGACGCACGCGGCTGGGCGCTGAACGGCGGCCGCGGCTTCGAGGCGGCGGAAATGACAAGCGCATCAAAAGTGGCGTTAATCGGCGAAACCGTGTCGAAACAGCTGTTCGGCGACGCCAACCCGGTCGGCCAGACCATTCGCATAAAAAAAGTGCCGTTTGAGGTCGTCGGACTGCTCGAACGCAAGGGTCAGAGCATGGGCGGGCAGGATCAGGATGACCTGGTGCTGGTGCCGATCACGACGGCGCGCAAACGGGTGCTCGGCTCGGGCAATCAGGCGAAGCAGCGCGCGGTGGGCTCGCTCGTGCTGTCGATTGCCGATGGCTACGATGCCCCGGCGGCGCAGCAACAGATGACCGATCTGCTGCGTCAGCGGCACAAATTGCAGGGCACGCAGGACGACGATTTCACGATCAGAAACCTGAGCGAAGTGTTGCAGGCGCAAGAAGCCTCATCGAAGGCGATGTCGCTGCTGCTGGCCGCGATTGCCTCGGTTTCGCTGCTCGTTGGCGGCATCGTCATCATGAACATCATGCTGGTTTCGGTGACCGAGCGGACCCGCGAGATCGGCCTGCGCATGGCTGTGGGCGCGCGTCCGCGCGTGATCCTGAACCAGTTTCTGATCGAGGCGATGGTGGTTGCGCTGATCGGCGGACTGATCGGCATCGCGGTGGGCGTGATTTCGAGTTACGCCATCGCGGCGATTGCCGGATGGCGCGTGGCGCTGTCGCCGCTCACGATTGTGCTGGCGGTGGGCTTTGCGGCGGCGGTCGGCATCTTCTTCGGCTATTACCCGGCGCGCAAGGCGTCACGGCTGTCGCCAATCGAGGCGCTGCGCTACGA
>CAYMSY010000424.1:0-385 GCA_964393195.1 uncultured Alcaligenaceae bacterium
TTGATCCGCGTCGCTAGCTCTTTTGATGGCAGGAAAACAACCGGATCGTCCTGTAAAACTGTGAGAGCTGCCAATAGGTCAACGACGGAACAGGTTTCGTGATGTTCCAACTGATCGCTGACCCACAAGACGCCGTGCACCTCAATGTTTAGACCTTGAGACTGTGTGCGAAGTGCCCGGTCCCCGGTTAAGATCATTGCGCCCGGCTGGCTCTCGGCCAGGCTAATGGTGAAGCAGTCATGAGCCGACAGAGTCGGGCGAGAACTCCGAAGAGTCAAGGCCCGCCCGACTTGGGCCGGCGTGAGATCAACGATCTCAAGTCCAAGTGCTTCGAGCTCTGAAATCTCAATAGCAGAGAATGCCAATAGCTCATCTTGCACGAGCG
>CAYMSY010000424.1:395-3166 GCA_964393195.1 uncultured Alcaligenaceae bacterium
GCATAGGGAAGCCCAAGCGCGGCTTGTAAGAGCCCGGCTTTTCTCAGATCGATCAGAACAGAGCTGTCATTGACTATAATGCGCATCGGAAACGGCAGGCCCCCTGATAGCCATTTCAATCTCTCCAAGCGGTCGGTTCAGCATTCCTGCCGCCTTGGGCAATGAAATCAGTCGCTCAGCTAGGGCGCGATAAACGAGTTGTCGGAAGCGCTCCGGTCGCTCGCCTTTAGCCATCTCACCATTTGCATCGATAGGTTCTGGTTCCCGGGTTTTCCAACCGCTGGCCTGGCCCTGAAACATATAGGTAACGACATTGGAGGGAAGTATGTGCAGGTCCCGACAGCGAACAATCAAGGCAGCCGCAGAAACACCGAACATCCTCTTCACACGCATGATTTCTTGATAGGCCAGGGCATGGCGTGCTTCCCCTAATTCAGCGCGAATCCGATCCGCCGGCATGAGAAATGCCGATGCAAATCGATGCATGACCTTTTCATGATCGCATCCTTGGGCGACATCGGCGATAAGCTTGTGCGCAAGTTCATGGCACAGGGTAAAACGTCTTCGTTCTACAGTGCCTTGACTATTCGCAACAATAACCGGAACAGGCGCTAATCCGCCGCCCCTTTGCACGTCGCAGGTCAGACCCGAGAATTTGTTCGGCATTTCAAGCAAAAGAACTTTGATGCCCGTTTCCTCAAGAAGACCAGTTACTGACGCAATGGCGTCAGTACCGAGGGACCATCTGCTTCTGAGCTCGATAGCCGCTTCTTCGGCACCCTCCATTAAGCACTGCATCTTCTTCTGCACGGTAGATAGCGCACTATAGTCGCTGGGCAGATCAAGGATTGCTTCGATTGACAGATATTTTTCAACATCATCGATTACCGACGCTTCAACGCGAGCGACGTCCATGCCTCTGGTCGAACTATCTTTCCGAAACTCAACCTCGCCCAGGCTCGCAACCTGCGAACTGGTCAAAAAATCGAGGCTCACCCCCAAGGTCTTTCCCAGCGAAATAAGCACGCTCGAACTTGGGAACATTTTGCCCTGCTCGTACTTTCCGATGGCCTGAGCGGACACCACACCACCTAATTCTTCGGCTAGGTCACGCAATGATAGGCCTGCACGCTTACGGGCAATTTTTAATCGTTCGCTGAACATGTGCCCCTCACTTCACTTGGTTGACATTTAATATTTTGTATGTCATTTTGTAAACCATCGCGACGATAGAATCAAATCAAATCGCCGTGCCACTCTAACCTAGGAGAGCCCCGATGGGGAAAAATCAGTATGTCGTCCGGAACGGTGATACCTGGGGCGTAAGAGGTGAGGGCAATAGCCGCCTGACCGCTCGCTGCGACACCCAGGCCGAGGCTATCCAAATCGGACGAGATATCGCCCGCAATCAGTCTGCAGAATTAAGGATTCAAGGGCGCGACGCTCGCTTCCGCGAAAGCTGGAGCTACGGCAACGACCCGTTTCCGCCCAAAGGCTAACTCAAATTGCCCCGCCCCTCAAAAGGCGGGGCTCTTTATTTATATGGGAGCATAACATGCCCTTCTATTGCCAAGGACAACGCCATCCCGAGAATTGTCGTTGCCCAATTGGCAACCGAGAGCCCCACGCATACAATCCATTCAAGCAGAATGGTCAGCCCAAGCTGTCCTACCTCCGGTCGAAATTCCAGCGCGAAGGTTGGCTGGTTCTGACCAAGGTCAAGCTTGCAAAATATATGTGCGGGACGGTTGTGCACGGCCTCGTCCTTGACTCACCAACGACGGTTGATCTTGGCTTCCCGCAGCACCTGCAATTCGATCCGGCGGCGGTCTACGTCTATCGAAAACCAAGCCAGAGCAGTATCATAGCGGAGTTGAAGGTCCTACCCGTTGACGATCCCGAAGCTGAAGGTACCGTTCTCTACGGTTTCAGTGAATGCGGCACGGAAATTGAACTCTTGGCACGAATGCGCAGAAATCATGCAGCATAAGTCAGGATGCGGTTTCTGAGCCCTGAATCTCAGCGTGCCGAGAGCGGCGTCTGAGAAGCGAGGTCTTGATCACGGGTATAGTTATTGCGGTACGGTGCCGCAATGAACGCAGAATACAGGCGGAGATTCAGTCAATCCTGAGGCGGAACGTGCCGGGTTCGCGCCTCGCGACGCGGAAATCTGCCGAGCTGTACTTTTCCCGGAGGATATCGGTCAGGCTTTGCAGGTAATCGTCCGGCATTCTTTCCCCTACAATGATTTGGCGGACGGCATGGGGCGGGAACGATCGCCGGAGAGGCTCCTGGTCGTTACGCTCCGTTAGGACGAGAAGCCGGCGCTCGTCCTCGTACTGCCATTCCAGCGGCTTGGATGCGAAAACCTGCTGCCAGATCAGCTGCATACGCTCCAAAGCCTCATCAGCCGCCGCCTGATAGACAGCTATCCAGCCTTCGTCCTTCTTTGCGAGATGCCTGATCTGAGCTTCCTCTTCTTCGATGGCCATCATATGGAATTCATGCTGATCATGGGCCACGGCATAGACGAAGCCGTCGACTGTCGGCGGTGCCTCGCAATAGGTGACGTCGGCGAGATAGGCATGCGGTTCAGCAGACACCACGGCTTCCTCGTCAAAGGCGATGCAAAATCCGCGCAGGCCATCCGCGTAGTGCGACCACATCAGCAGATTGTCGTACTCGGCGCCGAAGCAGCCAATGCGCATGCTGTCGAGCATTCTCGTAAACGGCGGTTCGTAACCCTCCACGGATTGAAAATATTCGTCCGC
>CAYMSY010000425.1:0-3148 GCA_964393195.1 uncultured Alcaligenaceae bacterium
GAACTCAGGCACTTCTGGAAAACCTACGGCAATCTCATCACTTGGGTGCTCATTGCAGTGCTGGGTACGTTTGCCGCCTGGAATGGCTACCAGTATTGGCAGAGAAGCCGCGCCGTCCAGGCTGCGGCCCTGTTTGACGAGGTGGAGCGGACGGCGTCTGCCGGCGATTTGGCGCGCCTGGAGCGGGCGTTTGGTGACATGAAGGACAAATTTGGCGGCACCACCTACGCACTGCAGGCTGGTTTGGTGGCAGGCAAAGCGTTCTATGACGCAGACAAGGTGGACGCAGCTAAAGACGCGCTGCGTTGGGTCGTGGACAAGTCTCCGGATGAAGGTTACCAGGCGGTGGCGAAGCTGCGGCTCGCGGGGATACTGATCAGCCAGAAAGCCTATGACGAGGCGGCCAAACAACTGGCCGGTTCGGTTCCAAAGGAATTCGAGGCTTTGGTGGCGGACCGCAAGGGCGATCTTGCCTCACTTCAAGGGAAGAAGTCCGAAGCCGTGACGGAGTACCAGAAAGCGTTTCGATCGTTTGATGGAAAGGCCGATTACCGGCGCCTGGTTGAAGTGAAGCTGATTGCGCTGGGCGTCAACCCTGACGGCGGCGAACCCGTCGCGGCGTCCGCCGGCGATGCTGCATCCGGGAGCAAGAAGTGAAGGCTTTAGGTATCAACGCCACCGGCTGGGCCAGGGGCTTCATGCTGGCCGTGTCGGCTTGTGTGCTGGCAGCCTGTACGGGGGGGGGCGCCAAGCCTAAACCGGTTGAACTTTCACCCAACGCCGCATTGATCGGTGTGCGCCAAGCCTGGAGCTTGAAGATTGGTGCTGTCAACTTCCCACTTGACGTCAAGGTAAACGGCGAGCGGATTACGTTGGCCTCGTCCGATGGCACGCTGGTGGGGCTGGAAAGCACAGGCGGTCGAGAAATCTGGCGTGCGAAAGTGAGCGAGTCGCTGGCAGCGGGCGTCGGTAGCGACGGTAAGACGGCGGCGGTTGTCACCCGCTCCAACATGCTGATCGCGTTGCGGGATGGAAAGGAGCTTTGGCGCCAGCGGATCCCGGCTCAGGTCTATACCGCCCCTCTCGTCGCGGGTGAGCGCGTATTCGTGCTTTCTGCTGATCGTTCAGTTTCGGCTTTCGATGGTGCCACCGGACGCAAGCTGTGGGCGCAACAACGTCCAGGTGATGCACTGGTGCTCCGCGAAGCCGGCGTGATCCGGGCCGTTGGCGACACCCTCATTGTCGGCCTGTCGGGCCGGATGGTGGGTCTCAATCCGCTAAACGGGAGCGTTCGTTGGGAAGTGCCCATCGCAACTGCGCGTGGCGCAAACGATGTGGAACGATTGATCGACCTGGTGGGCAGTGTGAGTCGTGAGGGCGCGGTGGTATGTGCCCGTGCATTTCAGGTCGCTGTCGGCTGTGTGGATACCGCCAAAGGAACACTCGTCTGGAGCACACCTTCGAATGGTGTCGTGGGAGTTCACGGGAATGAACGTTCTGTTTTCGGTGTCGAAGCCGATGGAAAGATTCTTGCCTGGAGCCGCGTCAACGGTGATCGCCAATGGGTCTCGGAGCGTCTGAAGTACCGTGCGATGACGGCGCCCCTGGCGGTCGGTCGTTCCGTTGCGGTGGGTGACGATATCGGCCTGATTCACCTGCTTTCGGTCGAAGACGGACGTCCCCTGAACCGAGTGACAACCGATGGCTCCTCCATCGCTGCGACGCCGGTTCTGGCAGGGGATACACTGGTTGCCGTTACCCGCAACGGTGGCGTTTTCGGCTTCCGACCCGAGTGATGGAACAGGTTCATTGACGTGAAACCTGTTCTGGCTCTGGTCGGTCGGCCCAACGTCGGCAAGTCAACTCTGTTCAATCGTCTCACGAAGACGCGAGACGCCATCGTTGCCGACTTCTCGGGTCTTACCCGCGATCGGCATTACGGCATCGGCAAATCCGGAAAGCATGAGTTCATCGTCATCGATACCGGTGGCTTCGAGCCAGATGCCGCCAGTGGCATCTTTCATGAAATGGCGCGGCAGACACGACAGGCCGTTGCCGAGGCCGATGTCGTGATCTTCGTTGTCGACGCGCGCGCTGGCGTGTCTGCACAGGATCACGACATTGCCAACTACCTCCGCAAGCTGGGCAAACCCTGCGTCCTGGTCGCCAACAAGGCGGAAGGCATGCACGAGGGCGTGCAGTTGACCGAGTTCTACGAGTTGGGACTGGGCGAGGTGATCGCGGTGTCGGCTGCGCACGGGCAAGGAATACGCAGCCTTGTCGATCTGGCGCTGGAGCCGCTCGAGCTTCCCGAACCCGGTGACGAAGAGACGGATCAAGCCCCTGGGGTGATTCGGCTGGCCGTGGCTGGCCGTCCCAACGTCGGCAAGTCCACGCTGATCAACACCTGGCTGGGTGAGGAAAGGCTGGTGGCGTTTGATTTGCCAGGCACCACGCGGGATGCGATTTCAGTGCCCTTCGAGCGCAACGGGCAGCGATTTGAACTGATCGATACCGCGGGTCTGCGCCGGCGTGGCAAGGTGTTCGAAGCCATCGAAAAGTTCTCTGTTGTCAAGACGCTCCAGGCGATCGAGTCGGCCCATGTCGTCCTGCTTTTGCTCGACGCCACGCAAGGCGTTACCGACCAGGACGCGCACATTGCCGGTTACGCCCTTGAAAGCGGGCGGGCGGTGGTCCTGGCTGTCAACAAATGGGACGCGATCGACGACTATCAAAGAAGCCTGCTTCAGCGCTCCATTGAAACACGGCTCGCGTTTCTCAAGTTTGCTTCCTTGCACTTTATCTCTGCCCGCAAGCGGCAGGGCTTGGGCCCCTTGTGGGCCTCCATCGTGCAGGCCTACAAGGCTTGCACCCGGAAGATGTCGACTCCGGTACTGACCCGTCTCCTGCTTGAGGCCGTGCAGTTCCAGTCGCCGCAACGGGCTGGCATGTTCCGCCCCAAACTGCGCTACGCCCATCAAGGGGGCATGAATCCGCCGGTCATCGTGATTCATGGGAACTCCCTTGAACATGTCACCGATGCCTATAAACGATTTCTTGAAGGGCGCTTTCGCAAGGAGTTTGACCTGGTCGGGACCCCGCTACGCATTGAAATGAAGAGTTCGAAGAACCCTTTCACCGACAAGGA
>CAYMSY010000426.1:0-1057 GCA_964393195.1 uncultured Alcaligenaceae bacterium
GCCGAATGGCCGACTTTGGCTCCGCCGTTGACATGCTGCGTCTTTAGCGCCATCATCGGAGCGTTGCGCCGGCGTTCAAGGACGGCGCTAATTTGGGACCTTCTACGAGGGGGTAAAAGGTCAGGATCATCCACCACATTACCAAGGGGAGATAAAATGATTAAGAAGGCTTTTAAATGGGCGGCGGGAGCGAGTACCCTCGCAGCAGCGATGTCCATCGCATCGATCGGATATGCCCAATCTGCGGTTGCTGAACAGACCGCAGGCAACGAAGGTGGTCTGACGGACATCGTCGTTACCGCGCAGAAGCGGCAGCAGAGTGCGCAGGACGTGCCGATCGCGGTGACGGCGCTCTCTGGCGCGCAGCTGGCCGAGCGCGGCATCGTCGACGTGAGGGATCTAGCAAAAGCTAGCCCTGGCGTGCTGATCTCCGAATATGGCGGCTCGCCCAGCGTCACCTCCATCAATATCCGCGGCGTTGCTCAGCTGGACTTAGGTGATCATCAGGAGGCTCCGAACGCACTTTACGTCGACGGCGCCTATGTCAGCTTTGTGGGCGCGACAGGCGCTTCGATGTTCGACGTGGAAGGTGTTGAAATCCTGCGTGGGCCGCAGGGCACATTGTTCGGCCGCAACGCCACCGGCGGTCTTGTCCAGATCAACTCGCGCAAGCCGACCGATGAGCTCGACGGCTATATGCAGGCGAGCTACGGGAGCTACAATCGCCTGAATCTGGAAGGCGCTCTGGGTGGCCCGCTCGGCGGAGGATTTTCCGCTCGCGGTGCATTCAGCTACAACCGTCAGGATGGCTATTACAAGAACCGCCTCGGTCCAGATATGGGAGAGGACGAAACCCTCAACGCCCGGCTTCATCTTCAGTATGAATTCAGCCCCGACACCAAAAACCTGCTGACGGCGTTCTACTCGCGCAGCTTCCCTGTCGCGAGCGGCGCCTACATTCCAACCCGTGCGGTCATCAATCCGGCCACCGGATTGACGGAGCCCAGTCCGGGCGGCCAGCCCTATGTCGACTTTTGCACCGCCAACGGCTTCGCGG
>CAYMSY010000426.1:1067-3146 GCA_964393195.1 uncultured Alcaligenaceae bacterium
CGCCGTTAACTGCGGCGGCTATGTCCGGCCGGCAAATTTCGACTCATGGGACGTTGAGACGCCCTGGGTTGGAACATTCTCCCGCAAGCTGTTCGGCCTCACAAACACCTTCACGACCCGGCTGCCGTTCGCGACGCTGACGTCCATCACGAATTATTTTGAGATGAAGAAGGCCTATACCGAAGAAATCAGCGGCGGCCCCGTCGCGCTGGTCGGCTCCAATGCACCGGCGGAAGGTCATCAGTTCTCGCAGGAACTGCGTCTGAACGGATCGACTTCGCGGCTTGAATGGGTCTTGGGCGCCTTTGCCATGGCAATCCGCAGCAAGCCCCGCCAAGCCTTCATCTTCGGCGACTTCAACGCGATGCCGCAGACGGAGTTGGGAACGACCTTCTCCCAGAAGACCGAGACCTACGCCCTCTTCGGGCAAGCAGAGTACAAGCTGACCAACCAGCTGTCGGTCATCGCCGGCCTTCGTGGCAACATCGACATCAAGGAGATCGATGTCGCCGGCTACAGCTGCGACAGCAGCGGGTGCAGCAGCGCCGGCAGCGAATATTCGGGTCGTGACAAGCGCGAAGCATGGTCGGGTCGCCTGCAGCTTACCTACAAGTTCAACCGGGACGCGATGATCTATGCAGGTGTGAACCGCGGCAACAAGGGCGCTGCCTACGTCGTCGGCTACGCCCCGCCGGCGCCGGGCACGCCATTCAACACCGGCTTGATCAAGCCTGCAGTGCTGACCTCCTACGAGGCCGGTTTCAAGACTTCGTGGTTCGACAACCGCCTGCGCTTCAATGCCAACGCCTTCTATTACGACTATAGCAACATGCAGGCGTACAAGGCGTTGGGCCCGGGTGCCCTGACGCTCTTCAACGCGAAGGCACGGAGCTATGGCGGCGAAATCGAACTCGTCGCGCGGCCGATGCGCTACACCACCTTGTCGGCGGGACTGTCGCTGCTGAATGCGAAGGTCAAGGATGTGGAACTGCCCAACGGGCAAATCCGGGACCAGAAGGCTCCCTTCGCGCCCGATACTTCGTTCAACGCCAGTCTGACGCAGGAAATTCCGACCGACATTGGAACCTTCTCCGCCACGGGTGGCGCGCGCTATAGCTCTTCGCACTACACGAGTTCGCTGAACGAGCCGATCCTGCTGATCAAACCCTATACCGTGTTTGACGCGAACATCAGTTGGACCAGCAACGACGAAAAGACGAGTTTGAGCGCATCGGTGGCGAACATCACCAACAAGCAATATCGGGTCTATGGCTTCAGCCTCGGCTCGTTCGGCTCCGCCATCTTCAACTATGGCGCACCGCGTTGGGTGAATGTGAAGCTCACACGAAAGTTCTGATAAAATGATGGTGCGGTGATGATGATCACCGCACCATTTTCTTAGGAACAGGATTGCCCAACTAGCAGCGGTTCTCAGTAATAGCATCGGCATTTCGATGCAGCCACTGCCACCATGTAAGTATGACATAACTTACCGAATGGCAGGATCATCCTTGATCTCGTTGGTCAACCAGCGTCTAAACTTCGATATCACGACGTCGTTCCACCGAATGCGCGCGCATCGGAATATATAAGTGCCGAATGTGGCCTCGTGCACCGGGCCGTTCTGCGTCTGCACGCGCACCAACTGGCCCGACGCCAAATCATCTGCCACGGTAAAATAGTTGGCGAGCGCCAACCCCTGGCCTGCGCGTGCTGCGGCAACGACGCTGTTCGCGTGATCGTAACACGCGCAAGGAGGCGGAAGCTTTGTAATATCTAAGCCCAGGTTCCCAAACCACGCCGACCATTCGGACGGTGAGGAATCCTGGATGCGCGGCAGGTTGGCGATGTCGCGAAACGTTTGGATCGGCGCCTTCAGGCCTGCGACAAAAGCAGGAGCCGCGACAGGGAAAATCGGCACTCGTATCAGCTTCTCTTCACGGATAGACTGTGGTGAAGGCTTGGTATCGCTATCCAGCCGATGATGGATATGGATGTCTGCCTGATTGCACTCGAACGACGGCTCGTCGTAAGTCGAACGGATATCCAGAAGCCAATGACCGCCGCCCCGGCGCGCAG
>CAYMSY010000427.1:0-3136 GCA_964393195.1 uncultured Alcaligenaceae bacterium
GGGCGACCAGTTCTGCGCCCTCCTTGACTTGCTCTTTGGCCGCGAAATAAATCGCTTCAACCACGCCGTCAAACGGGGCGACGATGGTGTGTTCCATCTTCATCGCTTCCATGATGATCAGCGGTTGCCCTTTCTTGACCGTATCGTTCACATTGACCAGTACGCTGACCACCGAGCCTGGCATCGGGGCGACGAGATGGCCGCCGTGGCCATCATCCGTCTCGGGCGGAGCGTAACGATCCACTGCGTCGAACTCAAAGCGCTCACCCTGAAGCAGCACTACGCGATGCGCACCAGAGGAAAGTACCAGCGCAGAACGCTGGGCATCGCCAAGCGTCAGCGTGATGCGTTCCCCATCAACGCCGGCCGTTGCAGCCACATTTCCGTCCGGCAGCTTGACGGTGAAACTATCGCCACGCGGTACAACACTTACTGCGAAACGTTGATCACCTTGCGCGTACTCAAAATCGATTCCGCTATCCGGCTGATTTGGCCAGAAACCGTCGGCAAACGCCCATGGCGACGAGGGTTCTCCAGTCGCACGAGTTGCCACTCGCGCAGCGTCGCGCGCCTGCGACCATTCGACGAGCGCGCACGCCGCTAGTGCCACGTCACTTGGTGCCGGCAAGGGCGGCAGCAAATCTTCGGCGTGGCGCGCAATGAAGCCGGTGTCTACATCGGCGGCCGCAAAAGAGGGATGACGAGCGACACGTTGCAGGAATTCAACGTTATTGGTGAAACCAACGACCGCATATTCGTCAAGTGCCAGCGCAAGACGCTGTAACGCCTGCTCACGGTTCTCGCCATGCACGATGAGTTTGGCGATCATCGGGTCATAGTGCGGCGTGATGGCATCGCCCTCGCGGACACCGGTGTCGATACGGACGTCCGCGTTTGTTGCGGGCATACGCAACAGATTGATTGGCCCAATCGCAGGCAAAAACTGGTTGCGCGGATTCTCGGCGTAGACCCGAGCCTCGAATGCGTGTCCGTCGATGCGCAGTTCATCCTGCAGTTTCGGCAGGCGCTCGCCTGCGGCCACACGCAACTGCCATTCCACGAGATCGAGCCCGGTGATCATCTCGGTCACGGGATGTTCCACCTGCAAACGGGTGTTCATCTCCATGAAATAGAAACGACCCGAGGTCGTGAAGTCGTGTTCAGCAATGAACTCCACGGTACCAGCACCCACATAGCTGACGGCACGCGCCGCAGCGACTGCCGCCTCGCCCATTTGCCGACGACGCGCCTCGGTCATGCCGGGCGCGGGCGCTTCTTCCATGACCTTCTGGTGGCGACGCTGCAACGAACAGTCGCGTTCAAACAGATACACGCAGTGGCCGAGTTCGTCAGCAAACACCTGAATCTCGATGTGGCGCGGGCGCTGCAGATAGCGCTCGATGAGCACGTTGTCGTCGCCAAATGAGTTCTTTGCTTCGCGCTTTGCGGAGGCAAGTGCCTGCAGGAATTCCGCTTCGCTTTCGGCGACTTTCATGCCCTTGCCGCCGCCGCCTGCGCTGGCCTTGATCAGCACAGGAAAGTCGATGCGTTTCGCTTCTGCCAGCAGGACAGCCTCTGACTGGTCGCTGCCGTGATAGCCCGGTACCAGCGGCACGTTCGCTTTCTCCATCAGACGCTTGGACTCGGCCTTCAGCCCCATCGCTTCAATCGCGGCGGGTGGTGGCCCGATAAAGACGATGCTGGCATCTGCGCACTGCCGGGCGAACCACTCGTTCTCGGACAGAAATCCGTACCCAGGATGAACAGCCTGCGCGCCGGTCAACCTGGCAATCTCAAGCACCTTGTCGCCGCGCAGGTACGAATCCTTCGGCGCTGCGCCACCAATGCAATACGCCTCGTCGCACGCGGCGACATGCATCGCATCGCGATCCGCTTCCGAGAACACGGCGACCGTTTGAATGCCCATGCGGCGAGCGGTTCGTGCTACCCGAACTGCTATCTCCCCGCGATTGGCAATGAGAATTTTGGTGAACACGACTTAACCTTTCACCCAGGAAGGTTGACGCTTTTCGAGAAACGCACTAATGCCTTCCTTGGCTTCCGGCGTGGAGCGGATCTGTGCGATGCGTTCGATCGTGTCTTCCATCAGCTCGTCGTCAATCGACTTCTGTGCAACGGCCTGAATGAGATTCTTGGCAGACTCAATGGCTTTCGGGCCGTTAGCCAGCAGTGCGGAGCAGAGTGTGGCGATCTGTTCGTCCATGGCGTCGACGGAGGACGCGAGGTCATGCAACAAGCCGATGCGATAGGCCTCCGAGCCCGAGAACCGCTCGGCCGAGATGAAGTAGCGATGCGCATAGCGCGCACCGATCGCTTCAATGACGTACGGGCTGATGACGGCGGGGATGATGCCGAGCTTCACTTCTGACAGCGAAAACAATACGTCAGCGACACCGATTGCAATATCAGCGGCGGCCACGACACCGACGCCACCGCCAAACGCATTGCCTTGCACGCGCGCGATCACCGGCTTCGGGCAGGCGTAAATGGCATTGAGCATCAACGCCAGCTCGCCCGCGTCTTCACGGTTCTGGTCTTCATCGTATTCCGACGCGCGCTTCATCCAGTTGAGATCGGCGCCCGCACAGAAGCTCCTGCCTTCGGCTGCGATGATGATGACGCGTACCGACTCATCAGCACCGAGGTCACGGAATGCCTCGATGACTTCGCGAATCATCGCTTCATCAAAGGCGTTATGAACCTCCGGCCGGTTCATCACGATCATGGCGACGCCGCGCGCGTCACGTTCGATTTTGAGAGTGTTCATTGCATTACATCCGGAAGACGCCAAACTTTGTGTCCGCAATCGGCGCATTCAAGCTCGCCGATAAACCAAGACCAAGCACGCGGCGTGTGTCGGCGGGATCAATGACGCCGTCGTCCCATAACCTCGCCGTTGCGTAGTAAGGGTGACCCTCGCGTTCATACTGGTCACGGATTGGTGCCTTGAACGCGTCCTCCTCGTCTTTTGTCCACGCGCCACCTTTGGCCTCAATGTTGTCGCGGCGTACCGTAGACAACACGCTTGCCGCCTGTTCGCCGCCCATCACGCTAATACGTGCGTTCGGCCACATCCACAGGAAGCGCGGCGAATAGGCGCGGCCGCACATGCCGT
>CAYMSY010000428.1:0-3134 GCA_964393195.1 uncultured Alcaligenaceae bacterium
ACGCCTGCATCTTTCGGTACAGGGCTCGGCCACCAACCACGACGCCATCAATTTCTACCGCGAGCAGTTCGGTATCCGGCGCGCAGTGCTACCGCGCGTACTGTCGCTCGAACAGGTGCAACAGGTCATCGAAAAGACGCAGGTCGAAATCGAAGTGTTCGGTTTCGGCAGCCTTTGCGTCATGGTCGAGGGTCGCTGCGCCCTGTCCTCCTACGTCACCGGCGAATCGCCCAACACCCACGGCGTCTGCTCGCCCGCAAAAGCCGTGCGCTGGCAGGAGACGCCGAAAGGACTCGAATCGCGCCTCAACGGCGTGCTCATCGACCGCTATGCCAAGGGCGAACAGGCGGGTTATCCGACACTGTGCAAAGGCCGCTTCGACGTCGGCGACGATCACAGCTATTACGCGATCGAGGAGCCGACCAGCCTGAACACGCTGGAGTTGCTGCCGCGACTCATGAAGATGGGCGTGCGCGCGATCAAGATCGAAGGACGCCAGCGCAGTCAGGCCTACGTCGCGCAGGTGACGCGCGTGTGGCGCGAGGCCATTGATCAGTGCCGTGCCCAGCCGCTGCGCTACACCGCGAAATCGTCATGGATGGCAAGCCTCGATCAGGTCGCGGAAGGACAGCAGCACACGCTGGGCGCCTACCACCGGCCGTGGAAGTGACCTTGGCCCTCATCGCTTTGCAATCACCCGACAGCCGCTCATGAAAATTGCACTCGGCCCGCTGCTCTACTACTGGCCGCGCGAAACCGTTTTCAAGTTCTACGAGGAAATTGCCAACTCTGCCGTCGATATTGTTTACATCGGCGAAACCGTGTGTTCGCGTCGGCACGAGTTGCGTCTCGCGGACTGGATGTCCGTCGCGCGATCGTTGCGCCGCGCCGGCAAGGACGTCGTGCTCGCCACCCAGGTGCTTCTGGAATCGGGCTCGGACGTGGCGACCATGCACAAGCTCGCCAGCAACGGCGAATTCATGGTCGAGGCCAACGACATGGGCGCCGTGCATCAGCTCGCGGGGCATTTGCCCTTTGTGGCGGGGCCGCATCTCAACATCTACAACCCGGAGACCCTGCAACTGTTCGCCGAATGGGGCGCCAGACGCTGGGTGATGCCGCTCGAAATGAAGCGCTACGACCTCGCCCTCATGCAGGCGACGCGCCCGGCTGACGTGGAAACGGAAGTGTTCTCCTATGGCCGCATGCCGCTCGCGTTCTCGGCACGCTGCTTCACGGCACGCCACCTGAATTTGCCGAAGGACGATTGTCGCTTCAGTTGCCTGCAACATCCCGACGGTCTGATGCTCAAGACGCGCGAGAACGAAGATTTCCTCGTGTTGAACGGCATCCAGACCCAGTCCTCTCGCGTCTACAACCTGATTGACGCCGCCCGCAACATGGACGCGCTGGGCGTCGACGTGCTGCGCATTTCACCGCAGGCAGAACACACGATGGACATCATCGCCATGTTTGATGCGGTACGCCGCAACGAACTCGACACCGAGGTCGCACTCGAGCGGATGCGCGCGCTGATGCCAAGCGACGGCTGCAACGGCTATTGGTATGGGCGTCCGGGGCTCGATCAATGTTCGGGTGAAGGCGTGTCGCCAGCGCCCTGACGACTGCGGCAAAGCACTCATCTCCCTCCAACGCCTTGCGGCCTCAGAACATGCCAATGACCACCACTTTCGAACTGCCCGCGCCGCTACGCGGCGTACTGTCCCATCTGCCGAAATTCCCCGGATCGGTACTGCTGGTGAGCGCCCTGAACGTGACGCTTACGCCGCAACTGCATGCCGATACCCGCACCGCATTGCTGCGCAAGCGTCTGCGTGTCGCCGTCCGCGACGCGGCGCTGACGTTCGATTTCACCTGGACCGGCAGTCACTTCGCGCCAAGCCCCACGCACGCGCAGACCGACCTGATCATTACCGCCAACAGCAGCGACTTCCTGCAACTGGCACGGCGTCAGATCGACCCCGACACCCTGTTCTTCAACCGGCGGCTAAGCATGGAAGGCGACACCGAGCTGGGTCTCGTCGTCAAAAATGCGATTGACGCGATGGAGTTGCCGGTGCTTGATCCGCAGCACTGGATGCCCAGCGCGATACTTGCCCGGATCACCCATACGCGTGGCAATCCCCTGCGATCCGCACGCCGCGGAGTCTGGTGATGCGCAAGTCGACGGATGCACTGCCGCTGGTCTATTCCTGTTCCGGCTGCTCAAGTGCCGCGCAACTGGCCAACCACATTGCGTTGCGACTGGATCGCCACGGGCTGGCCGAAATGTCGTGCATTGCCGGCGTGGGCGGCGATGTGCCGCAGCTCATGAAAACTGCGCTTTCGGGTCGGCCCATCATCGTGCTTGACGGTTGTCCGCTGGTCTGTGCACGAAGCTGTCTGGCGCGACACGGCATTGAGCCGGCACGACACTACCAATTGCAGCAATACGGCGTGAAGCGCAAGCCGCACGAGGACTTTGATCCCGAACAGGCAGCCGAGGTGCTGGCGAGGGTCGAAAACGATCTCCGTGACATGCCACTTGTGGCGCAACACGAACACGAGGCGGTGTGCGCCGCGGAGCATGACTGAGGGCGCCACGCGCCATCGCGTCATCGTTGCCATCTCGGGCGCGAGCGGTGCCGTGTACGGTGTTCGGCTGCTGCGGGCGTTGCGCGACGCGGGCACGGTGGAAAGCCATCTCGTGGTTTCCGATGCCGGCTGGCGTAATGTCGAACTCGAAATTGAGCGTCCGCGCAGCGAAATCGAGGCGCTCGCCGATCAGGTGCATGCGGTCGACAACGTTGGCGCGGCCATCGCGAGCGGTTCGTTCCGCTGCAGCGCGATGGTCGTTGCGCCGTGCTCGATGCGCACGCTTGCCGCCATTGCCCATGGTCTGGCGGACAACCTCATCACGCGCGCGGCCGATGTCGTGCTCAAGGAGCGGCGTCGCCTCGTGCTGATGGTGCGTGAATCGCCTCTGCACCTGACGCATCTGCGCAATATGGTTTGCGTCACCGAAATGGGCGCCATCGTGTGCCCGCCGATGCCGGCGTTCTACCTGCGTCCGCAGGCGATTTCCGACATTGTTGATCAGGGTGTCGCCCGCGTGCTCGACCTGCTGGACATCC
>CAYMSY010000429.1:0-3128 GCA_964393195.1 uncultured Alcaligenaceae bacterium
CATGGGCGCGGGCCTGGGCCTGCGTGATGTACAGTCCGGCGCGCGTGCGGTGGGCAGGACTTGCGGGAATGGCAGCGGGCACATTGGCAGCTGGCCTACCTTCATCATCGAACAGCGGCGTGGATTGGCCGGAGAAGCCAAGCGACCGGACCCGGTCCATGCTGGCCTGGGTGAAGTACTGGTACCGGTCGCGGATGGCCTCCGGCATGTCGATGTAGGCCACGCGGGGCTCCTTGCCGGCCGCGGCGAAGGTAAACATCGGGTCATAGACTTTGCGGAAGTGCTCGGGTTTCACGCTGCTGGCAACAATGGCGTCGATTTCCGCGTCGGTTGGCCAGATGTCCTTGAGTGTCACCGGTTTGCCGTTTTTGTCGGTGCCCAGGACGTCCTTTTCGATATCAAAGCGCACGGTACCCGCAATGGCATAAGCCACAACCAGCGGTGGCGACGCGAGAAACGCCTGCTTCGCATAAGGATGAATGCGGCCATCGAAATTGCGATTGCCCGAAAGCACGGCCGTCGCGTAGAGGTCGCGGGCAATGATTTACTTCTGGATCGCAGGGCCGAGCGCACCACTCATGCCGTTGCACGTGGTGCAGGCGAAGGCGACGATGCCAAAGCCGAGCTGCTCCAGTTCCGGCAGCAGTTTTGCTTCTTCAAGATAGAGCTGCACGGCTTTCGACCCGGGTGCGAGCGAACTCTTTACCCACGGCTTTCGCGTGAGGCCACGTGCATTCGCGTTGCGTGCAAGCAGGCCCGCCGCGATCACGTTGCGCGGGTTCGAGGTGTTGGTGCAACTGGTGATTGCAGCGATGATCACCGCGCCGTCGGGCATCGTGCCTTCGGCCGCCGCAGGCATCGACCATTGCCCTGAAATGCCGCGCTCTGCGAGCGCGGTCGTCGGCAAACGTTTATGCGGATTCGACGGCCCCGCCATATTGCGCACGACACTCGACAGATCAAATTTCAGCACGCGTTCGTATTCGGCACCCGCCAGTGAGTCAGCCCACAGGCCTGCTTCTTTCGCGTAGGTTTCAACCAGCTTCACCTGCGCATCATCACGGCCTGTGAGCTTGAGGTAATCAATCGTCTGCTGGTCGATGTAGAACATTGCCGCCGTTGCGCCGAACTCCGGTGTCATGTTCGAGATCGTGGCGCGATCACCCAGCGTGAGCGCCGTCGCGCCTTCGCCGAAGAACTCCAGATATGCGCCGACCACTTTCGAGTTGCGCAGGAATTCAGTCAGCGCAAGCACGATGTCGGTTGCGGTAATGCCCGGCTGCGGCTTGCCTGTGAGTTCAACACCGATGATGTCCGGCAGCCGCATCCAGGACGCGCGGCCGAGCATCACGCTTTCAGCTTCAAGACCGCCCACGCCGATCGCAATCACGCCCAGCGCATCAACGTGCGGCGTGTGGCTGTCCGTACCCACCAGAGTATCGGGGAAGGCGACGCCGTCTTTCGCATGGACGACGGGTGACATCCGCTCGAGGTTGATCTGATGCATGATGCCGTTGCCAGGCGGAATCACGTCCACGTTCTTGAACGCCTTCTTGGTCCAGTCGATAAAGTGAAAGCGGTCTTCGTTGCGACGATCTTCCACCGCACGGTTCTTGGCGAACGCATCCTTGTCGAAACCGCCGTATTCAACCGCGAGCGAGTGATCCACGATCAATTGCGTCGGCACCACCGGGTTGACCTTGGCCGGGTCGCCGCCCATGTCGGCGATCGCATCACGCAATCCCGCGAGATCAACCAGTGCGGTCTGACCGAGGATGTCGTGGCAGACAACACGCGCCGGAAACCACGGAAAATCGAGGTCGCGTTTACGCTCGATGAGTTGTTTCAACGAATCCGTCAGTGTTGCCGGATCGCAGCGACGCACGAGATTTTCTGCGTGGACGCGCGAGGTGTACGGCAGCTTCTCATAGGCCCCGGCCTGAATTCGGTTGACGGCAGCTTTTGCATCGAAGTAGTCGAGCGACGTGCCGGGAAGTGCTTTGCGATCAATGGTGTTCATGGCGATTGCGTAAGGTGTGTCGCTTCACTGCGAACGATAGAAAAACGCCACGCAGCCGTTGTGGTCAACGGTGCGTGGACGGCTGTGCGAATGAAAAAGGAAACTGCGCCGGCGCGGATGATCGCGGCCGGCGTGAGCCAGGGCAGGTGCTACTGCGAGAGCAGGAAGTTCACGCGGTTGGAGAATTCCTGTCGCGCGGGTTCGCCCTTGGACTTCGCAATTGCGGCTTCGACCGATTCGCGCAGTGCGAGCAATTCGCTGGCGGACATCGCGCGTTCGACTTTCATCTGCAACATCACGCCGCGCAAGCCAAGGTCGGCCACTGCACGTACAAACTCCGGATAGAGCAGACCTTGCAATGTTGCTTCGTCGACGGTGTGTGTCGCCGCCGTCACCGTCACGTCGGCCATCGGCGCGCTTAACGGTGCTGCACTCGGCGCGGGTGACGGTGCCGCAGCGCCAGGACGTCGCGTCATGTCCGCCAGCGAGGGCACCACTTCGACCAGACCAAGTTCGATCAGCTGCTGAAATCCCTCGCGGCCTGCAGGCAGGCGCGATGCAATTTCGCTGTATTCCGCGGCGGTCTTGTCGCCGTAAATCATGAGCAACAACGTACGCAACTGCGCGGTCAGGTCCTGACTGCGACCCGCCAATGCCGCGCGGCCGTTGGCACTCTTCTGTATCCGATCTCCGGGCTGCATAGTATTTTTTTGCGTGACTCAGAAGATTTTCAAAGTCTACGCTTATCAGCAGCGGGAGGCGAGCGATCATAAAGATGTCTTATGACCGTTGTTGCAACGACACAAATTTAAGGTCTTCCGGGCCGACATAATTTGCGCTCGGCCGGATGATCTTGCCATCGATACGCTGCTCAATCACGTGGGCGCTCCAACCACTGGTGCGTGCAATCACAAACAGTGGGGTAAACATGGCTGTCGGCACGCCCATCATGTGATACGAAACAGCGCTAAACCAATCGAGATTTGGGAACATTTTCTTGATGTCCCACATCACGGTCTCCAGGCGCTCCGCGATGTTGAACATCTTCATGTCGTTGGCATCTTTTGAGAGGTTTTTTGCGACCTCCTTGATGACCTTGTTGCGCGGG
>CAYMSY010000430.1:0-3124 GCA_964393195.1 uncultured Alcaligenaceae bacterium
AAAAATAGATTGAAAAATATTTGTTCTAAACAAATTGTAGAAAATGAAGTTTGTAACATAGCAGTCATTCTGCTACAGTTCATGACGCCGGGCTTGCACTGACGCCCGCACCAAAGGGAGGAGCATATGAATTTCACAATGTCCGAACGGCAGACGTTCTGGCGCGACCGCGTCGTTGCGTTCATGAATCAGCATGTCTATCCGGCCGTGCCGACATATCACAGCCAAATGAAGGGCTTTGGCGAAGATCGGTGGCAGGTCGTGCCTGTCGTTGAGGAGCTAAAGGCCAAAGCAAAAGCGGAGGGATTGTGGAATCTCTTTCTGCCAAAAGACTCATTGCCCGAAGACAGCCCGTACCGTGGTGCCGGTCTCACCAATCTTGAGTATGCCGTGTGTGCCGAGGAAATGGGCAAGGTCGGTTTTGCATCTGAAGTGTTCAACTGTTCGGCGCCTGATACCGGAAACATGGAAGTGCTCGCCCGCTACGGCAGTGCTGAACACAAGGCGAAATGGCTGCAACCACTGCTTGAGGGGACCATTCGCTCCGCCTTCCTGATGACGGAGCCGGACGTGGCTTCGTCCGATGCGACGAACATTCAGATGTCCATGCGGCGTGAGGGTGATCACTACGTCATCAATGGCCGCAAGTGGTGGTCATCAGGCGTCGGTGATCCACGATGCAAGATTGCGATCGTGATGGGGAAAACTGATCCCGATGCGCCAAGCCATTCTCAGCAGTCGCAGATTCTGGTGCCGATGGATACGCCAGGGATCGAGATTGTGCGCATGTTGCCGGTCTTTGGCTTTGACGACGCACCGCACGGGCATGCCGAGGTTGTATTTCGTGATGTGCGGGTGCCGGCAGAAAATCTGTTGCTGGGTGAAGGCCGTGGCTTTGAGATTGCGCAGGGGCGGCTTGGTCCGGGACGCATCCATCATTGCATGCGTACCATTGGCAGTGCAGAAGTGGCGCTGGAAAAAATGGTCAAGCGGCTGCAGTCGCGCGTCGCCTTTGGCAAACGCCTATCCGAGCAATCGATATGGGATGAACGTGTGGCCGAAGCGCGCATCGACATCGAGATGACGCGTTTGCTGTGCCTCAAAGCAGCGGACATGATGGACAAGGTCGGTAACAAAATTGCGCGACAGGAAATCGCCATGATCAAGGTCGCTGCGCCGCGCATGGCACTACGCATCATCGACAATGCAATTCAGGCATTTGGTGCGGCCGGTGTGTCGACCGATGCCGGGCTTGCAAAGCAGTACGCCAGCATGCGCACGATGCGACTGGCTGATGGGCCGGATGAAGTGCATAACCGCACCATCGCCCGCATGGAGTACGGGCGACACAAGACCGGCGATCATGCGACGGCTAGGTAGTGGCCGTTGCCTTTGCGATTTCGTTCCGCCCCTGTTCCCCACCGTTTTCGGGCACGATTTCGCCGGCGCGATCCGAAATCGCCGCAAACTCGTTAGCAACGCGTTCAGCCGCATCAGGATCGGTGCCGATATGAACGCCACCGGTGAGTGTGATGTAGGCGCGCTCGAAAGTGCCCGCGCCCGCGCACAGGATCGCACGGGTCGGTGCGTCCTCGCATACCAGATACAACAACCCCGGGGTCACCGATTCCGGCGCAAGTCTGGCGAGCACGTCGGGCGACATCAGGCCCTCGGTCATGCGCGTGGCGGCCGTCGGCGCAAGACAATTTACGCGAATGTTGTCTTTCGCGCCCTCAATGGACAAGGTTTGCATCAGGCCGACCAGCGCCATCTTTGCTGCACCATAGTTGGCCTGCCCAAAGTTGCCGTAGAGTCCGGACGACGAAGTGGTCATCACGACGCGCCCGTACTTCTGTGCGCGCATGACATCCCATACGGCCTTGGTGCAGATCGCAGCGCCCATCAGGTGAACGTCAATGACGAGACGAAAGTCGGCGAGCTCCATCTTTCCGAAGCTTTTGTCGCGCAGGATGCCAGCGTTGTTCACCAGAATGTCGATACGGCCCCAAGTATTGACGATTTCACGAATCAGGGCGGCCACGGCGGCCTCATCAGTCACCGAGGTGTGATTGGCCATCGCCGTTCCGCCCGCTGCGCGAATCTCGTTGACTACCGTGTCGGCCGCAGAGAGCGCAACGCCGTCCGTACCATGTACCGCGCGACCAAAATCATTGACTACGACCTTTGCGCCACGCGCAGCGAGCGCGAGTGCGTGTTGCCTGCCAAGACCGCCACCGGCCCCAGTGACGATAGCGACTTTGCCATCAAAACGAATACTCATAGCGCGCTTTCAGGAAACGGGCGCCGGACGGGCCCGCAGGTTATTCATGCCGTGATTCATATCAGCACCTCACCCGTTCATCGCCTGAAGAAGACGATGAACTACTGATCGCTGTCCGCCAAGGAGTGTTCATATGTCCCTGTTTTCACTGAACGGCAAGGTTGCCATCATTACTGGATCGTCACGCGGCATTGGCAAAGCAATCGCAGAGCGTATGGCAGAGCAGGGCGCGAAAGTCGTCATCTCGTCGCGCAAGCCCGAACCCTGCGCGGAAGTTACCAACGCGATCAATGCAAGGCACGGCTCAGGTTCCGCGATTTCGATCCCGGCAAACATTTCATCAAAAAGCGACCTGAAGCATCTGGTTGACGAAACCGTCGTCCGGTTGGGCAAGGTGGACATCCTTGTATGCAACGCTGCGAGTAATCCGTACTACGGCCCTCTGGCGGGAATTGACGACGATCAGTTTCGCAAGATTCTTGAAAACAATGTCATTGCCAACCACTGGTTGATCGGTTTCGTGGCGCCGCAAATGATTGAGCGTAAGGATGGTGCGATCATCATTGTTTCGTCCATCGGTGGCCTGCGCGGCTCTCCGGTGATCGGTGCCTACAACATCTCGAAAGCTGCGGACTTTCAGCTTGCGCGCAATCTTGCAGTCGAGTACGGCCAGCACAATGTTCGCGTGAACTGTATCGCGCCCGGACTCATCAAGACCGACTTTGCGAGGGCACTATGGGAGGATCCAGAAATGCTGAAACGGCGCACATCGACCACGCCATTACGGCGGATCGGTGAGCCCGATGAAATTGCCGGAGCGGCCATTTTCCTGGCCTCGCAGGC
>CAYMSY010000431.1:0-3118 GCA_964393195.1 uncultured Alcaligenaceae bacterium
CGAAAATTTCGTCGAACGAGTCAAGGAAATCACCGGCGGCAAGAAAGTCCCGGTGGTTTACGACAGCATCGGCAAGGATACCTGGCCCGCATCGCTCGACTGCCTGCAACCGCTCGGCCTGATGGTCAGTTTCGGCAATTCGTCGGGGCCGGTCACCGGCGTCGATCTCGGCATCCTCGCGGCAAAAGGCTCGCTCTACGTCACGAGGCAAACGCTGATGGCCTACACCTCAAGTCGCGCGACGACCGAAGAAATGGCCAACAACGTTTTCAACATGATGAAAGACGGCAAGCTCGATCTGGCTGCTCGTCAGACCTATTCGCTCGCAGACGCAGCGGAGGCGCATCGGGATCTTGAGGCGCGGAAGACGGTGGGTGGGGTTATTTTGGTGCCTTAGGAAGGTTACCGTCCGTGAACGGTCACTTGTCCTGTCCGTACTGTGGCGACGCGCTAGTGAGTGACGGCGACGAGGTTTGTTGCAAGCGCGGCGCCATGTCACTTTCCAAGTCGATGGAACGCGGCTTGATTTCTTGCTATGTTGAGCGCTCACGTAAACCTGTTGAACCAAAAACTGCGATCAACTGGGGTGGCTCGTGGTGGTGTCCAGGTTGCGGAATACGTGCCGTGACGAAAGCCAATCGCGTAGTCTGTCCGCGCTGCGAGCTTTGCATGAATGATTTCCTGTATCAACTAATAGAGTTTCATCCACATCGACCATCGTGGCTATCTCGGATTTTTGCAAAGTTGCAAGTGGCCTAGATTCCGCTGCGCTGCATTGCGGCTACATGGATTGACGTTGCGTTTTGTGTGAGCGGCCTTGGCCGCGATTCGCTGATGGCGACCGTGTGATCGCGGCCAAGGCCGCTCCTATAGCGTGATGAGTTCCGCAATCACGTCGCCTGCCACCGCACGCTTGACTCCACGCGCAGCCAGTGCATCCGCCGCCGCTCCATGCAGCGCCACGCCGATCCGCGCGGCGTCGCTAGCCACATAGCCTTGCGCGAGCAGCGCGCCGATCATGCCTGCGAGCACGTCGCCTGTACCTGCTGTCGCGAGGAGAGGGTTGCCCGTCGTATTGATCGTGGTGGTCGCACCGTCGTCGACTACCGTTCCAGCGCCTTTCAAAACGGCGACGCAGTTGTAGCCTTTCGCGAGGTCGCGCGCGGCGCGGAGGCGGTCCGATTGGACGCTTGACGTGCCGGCGCCCAGCAGCCGTGCGACTTCGGCGGGATGTGGTGTGATGATGGTGGGTGCCTTGCGGCGCTGAACAAGAGCGGCAAGGTCGGCGGATTGCGCGATCAGGTTCAGTGCGTCAGCGTCGATGACCATCGGCAGCGCGCGCTTCAGTTGTGCCTTGAGTACACGTACCGCCGCACCGCT
The DNA here is from genome assembly GCA_964393195.1 of uncultured Alcaligenaceae bacterium. Taxonomy (GTDB): domain Bacteria; phylum Pseudomonadota; class Gammaproteobacteria; order Burkholderiales; family Casimicrobiaceae; genus Casimicrobium. Next base: position 1,381 of record CAYMSY010000431.1, read on the forward strand.
CGTGCCCATGCCGCAGCCAACCACCGATGCGGTGCAATCATCGGTTGCCAGATCGCTCGCGCCGCGCATCATGACCTCGGGCATCATGGGATCGACCTGTGGATGCGGGTCGGCCAGCCAGGCCACCTTGACTTTGCCTGCGCCCATGCGCATCGCAGCGCGGCTCGCGAGCAGGACGGCGCCGAGCATGCCATTGGCGCCGCCCACGATGGTGAGCGTGCCGTGCGTGCCCTTGTGCGCGGTCGCGCGAGCGGGCCGCATGCCGGCGCGGGCCGCGTCCATGCCGAATGCAGAGACGGTGCCTGTCACGTCGCCCAGATCGAGACCGAGTGACGCCAGGTGCAGTTCGCCGACGTAGTCGAGCGCGGCGCCCGTCATCAGGCCGGGTTTGCCCGCGATGAAGGTCAAGGTGTAGTCCGCTTCTACCGCGATATCGCCGACGAGCGCACCGGTATCGGCGTCAACGCCGCTGGGTACGTCGAGCGCCAGTACCTGCGCTCCCGCGACACGTGCTGACGCCATGGCCTGCACCGCGTCACGGTAAGCCCCATCCAGTGGTCGTTTCAGGCCAATGCCGAAGAGGCCATCGACAATCCAGTCAGCCGCGGTCGCGGGGGGCAGGGCAGACACCATTTCGACACCGGCCTCAACCGCGCGCCTGTGCGCCGCCCGCGCGTCGGGCGGCAGTGCCCCGGCGCTTGCCAGCAGGACCACCAGCGGCGAATAGCCAAGCGGCCTCAACTCTGCCGCGCAGGCCAGCGCGTCGCCGCCGTTGTTGCCCGGACCGGCGAACAGCAGGACGCGTGACTGGCGCGTTGTGCGGGCTGCAATGAAGTCCGCAGCCGCCTTACCCGCACGCCGCATCAGGTCAATACCCGCGAAATGCTTCTCGACGGCACGGTGCTGTTCGGCGTTGAGCAGTGGTGCGCCAATCGGAACAGTGGTTGAAGTCACGGACTGAGCCCTAAAATCACGAGGATTACAAAGGATACAACCACGATGTCTACGAAAGCCGACGCTGCGAAAAAAGCCGCCGCCAAAGAAGCCGAGTCCTGGGGCGCTGAACCCAGCGGCGATCCGATTCCGGTCACCATCCTGACCGGGTTCCTCGGTGCCGGAAAAACCACGCTGCTCAACCGCATCCTGAAAGAGCCGCACGGCGAAAAGATCGCGGTCATCGAGAATGAATTTGGCGAAGAGGGCGTCGACAACGAAATCCTGGCCGACACCAAGGAGCAGATCGTTGAGATGAACAACGGCTGCATCTGCTGCACCGTGCGAGGCGACCTGATCCGTATCCTGAATAACCTGTACAAACGCCGCAGCAAGGGCGAACTCAAGTTTGACCGCGTGGTGATCGAGACGACCGGAATGGCCGATCCGGCGCCCGTTGCGCAGACATTCTTTGCCGACGAAAAGGTCAACGAGCGCTACCTGCTTGATGCTGTCGTGACCGTCGTCGACGCCAAGCATGGCCTGACCCAGCTCAAGGAATTCACCGAAGCGCAGCAGCAGGTGGCCTTTGCAGACCGGCTGCTGGTTTCGAAAACGGACGTTACCTCGGAAGAAGAAACGCAAAAACTCATGGAACGGCTGCGTCGCCTGAATGTGCGCGCGCCGATCAAGAAGGTCAATTTTGGCGTCACGCCGATCAAGGACCTGCTCGACATTCGCGGTTTCAACCTGAACGCGATTCTTGAGATCCAGCCCGATTTCCTGACCAATAGCGATCATGAGC
>CAYMSY010000432.1:0-3116 GCA_964393195.1 uncultured Alcaligenaceae bacterium
GCGTGATCTTTCCATCATCGCTCGCCTCGAACACGCCGTGCAACACCGCAACCGAGCCGAACAGACGCACACTAACGTCATCGTAGGAAACACTAGAAACGCTGCCGTTCGCCGCGACCTTGCGCATGCGCTCGACGTGTTGCGCGCGATCAATCCAGTCGCCGCTGGTGCCGATGAGCAGAAAATCGGTTGCGGTCAGTTTGTCGATGTACTCACCGTCGGCGACGGCAAACGCGTTGACGAAACGATGATTGATTGCGCGCAGTTGCGCCTCGGCGATTGCTGGCGCGGGCACCGGTGCTGCCTGCGCAACGGCAGCGACGGGAACGATCAGGCTCGCGAAAATACTGGTCATGCGTGATGGCGACATGATGCCTCTCCTGAAGATTGCGATGTACGCGCCGAGCTCAACGTCGCGCCTGCCACGCGGGCATGCTCGCGAGCAGCGCTTTCGCCATTTCGCTCGCGGCCGAGAAACTCACACCCTGCTCGCGCACGAAGTATTCGGCGTTAGCCTGCACAACATCATCGAACGGTTTAAGCGCACCGCTCGGCTCGGCGCAGGTGCTGCAATATTCAGCGTCCATGTTGCCACCCGCATGGTCTTCGGGCGCGGTCATCGGGAAGCCGCAGGAGCCGCATGAACGACAAAGTGTTGGTGTGGCTGCGATGGTTGAAGTCATGATTGCTCCATTCAGAGTCAAGGTTTGATGAGGGCAAGAAACTGCGCCTTGATGTCGGCGCCGCGCTGCGCGATCACGCTTGCGTCGGGCGCAAACAGATCGCGATTCATGAGGTAGTGATTGGTCAGGCTGATCCAGATGTTGCTGAGCGTCACCGGATCGATGTCACGCACGCCACTATCTTGGGCGTCTTCGCGAACCCCTTCACGGTCGCGTTCGCCTGCATGTTCGCGTGCACGCACGTACGCGCCACGCAAGCGCCAAGCGATGCCGGACTGCAACGCAAAAATCTGCGCCCGCGCCGCCAGCGGCAATGTGGAGGCCTCACACAGAAGCCGCGCGTAAAGCACTTCGTTTTCCTGCAATGCGGTGAGGTGCGCGGTGAGCACGTCAGCAATCGTCGGCTCGGCCGTTTCCAGCTCGTTCAGCCGCGCAGACATCACTCGCCCAACTTCCGCAACCAGCTCGGTGACAAGCACATCACGCGTGCGAAAGTGAACGAACACCGTCCCATGCGCCTTGCCCGTCGCCTGCGCAATCGCCGCCGTCGTCGCGCCCGCAAAACCGGATGTGGCAACCACGCGAAGCCCCGCTTCGACCAGTTGACGGCGGGTAGATTCGCGTTGCAGGGTGCGTTGGCTGGTGGTTGCGTTGGTCATTGTTTATTTATGAGCACTAACTCATTGAGTGTTTGCTCATTGTAATTGTAGTTTTGAATTTTGCAAGTTCCAGATGGCCAAAACGTCGCGAATGCCCGCCAGATATGTGTCGTGGGCTGAACAGCGAATAATCGCAATTGACTAAGTTAATGGACTAAGTCAAAATATAACCATCAAAAAAGGAGCCAATTACGATGCTTGTCAACGTACACGACGCCAAAACCCAGTTCTCCAAACTACTGGAGCAAGCGCATGCCGGACAGGAGATCATCCTCGCGAAAGCGGGCAAGCCTTACGCGCGCATGATGCCGCTCGCGCCCGCGACGTCCAGCCGCCAGCGCGGACGCGTGAAAGGTATCAACGACGAAGCGTTTTTCGATCCGCTACCCGACGAGGAACTCGCCGCCTGGGAAGGGCGCACGGGCTGATGCGCCTGCTGCTCGACACCCACGCGCTGCTTTGGTGGTGGAAAGACGATCCGCGCCTGTCACAACGCGCGGCAGACGCGATTGGCGATGAAGCCAACACCGTGCTCGTCAGCGCCGCAAGCGCATGGGAAATCGCGACCAAGCATCGCATCGGAAAACTGCCGGGCGTAGAAACGGCATTGCGCGAGTTCAACGAACTCATAGTTGCAGATGGCTTCAGCCACCTCGCCGTCGCACACAATCATGCGATCAAGGCGGGCGGATTCGACGTGGAACACGGAGACCCATTCGACCGCATGCTCGCAGCGCAAGCGATGCTCGAAGGGGCGGTGCTTGTTACGGACGACGCGGCGATGCGGTTGTATCGGGTGGAGAGTTTTTGGTGATGGACATCGTGAGTAGGTCGGCAAGCTGAGCACTTACCGTGACTCGCGGCTCATATGAAACACAACTTCTAAATACCCACCACAATGACGGCCAACACTGACAAACAAATAGAGACGATAACGCTCGCTTCAAGCGATGACTTGTTAGCTTTTCTCGAATCAAGTGGTGATGCGAGATTTGATTGGTTCCGGGGTCAATCAAACATCAGCGACACCTTACTACCGCAGTTGCTACGTGCTGACCAATTTCGTCGAGAAGACGCGCTGCTAGGAACGTTTGTTCAGCGTGCTGGCGCGTTAGCTGACGCGCCAAAGCGTGACAATTCGACAGCTTGGGTATCAATTGCGCAGCACCATGGTCTGCCGACTCGGGCGCTCGACTGTTTTGTTTGAGGGAAGCGCACCACCAAGCTGTCTACGGGCGCTCGTTGGGCGCGGCCTTCAAGACTTGGGATGTGATGGCCTATCGTGCGCAATACTGCAACCCGCGCATGGTCGCCCAGAAGGCTGCATTTACTTGGCATTTAACTGAGACCCCGCTTGAAGTGCACTCTGAGGCAGGTTCATATTTGCGCCGCATAGCAATACCAGCGCACGCCAAGGCAAAACTTCTAAAGCACTTGACTGCGCTCGGCGTTTTGGAAAGCACGGTGTTGCCCGATTTCGAAGGTATCGCAAAAGAACTGCGACGACGAATACCGCTCATTGCGCGGTAAATGTTGCGCGATTACGCTTCGCTAATCGCGGCTACGAACCGCGCCACGGCGTTCAAGGCAACGCCATCCCGCAAACCCCATTGAGATAAGGCCGGATCGCGTCCCAAGTGGTTCGCGTGGCCGACGGCGCATTGCTCACCACACCATCCGTCACCGCACTACCCGTAAAACCAAACAGGATGCGCAGCAGCATGAGGCCGTCGCTGGTGGCGTTGATTTGATCGTCGCCGTCGAGATCGAGGGC
>CAYMSY010000433.1:0-3112 GCA_964393195.1 uncultured Alcaligenaceae bacterium
CACCGATCCAGACCGGCGAGATGTCGTCCGCCTATATCGCGGAGATGTGCGTCAACCATTTCGGCGCGGCGATGTTCATCGGCGCGCGCGTGGCGTGCAAATACATCGCCTCGACGCTCGCGAACGAGGCCATCGCGACCTGCGCGAGCTGCGGCTTCGGCGTCAGCTTGACCGTCACCTCGGTCACGATGCCAAGCAGACCTTCGGACCCGATCATCAGCGCGAGCAGGTCGTAACCGCCGGGCGCGCAACTGTCGAGGCTGTCGCTGCCGAGCTCGACGATCTCGCCATCCATCAGCACGACGCGCAGCTTGCGGATGTTGTGCACGGTCAGGCCGTACTTGAGGCAGTGCACGCCACCCGAATTCTCGGCGACGTTGCCGCCGATGCTGCACGCGATCTGCGACGAGGGATCGGGCGCATAATAAAGACCGAGCGGCGCAACAGTCTCGCTGATCGCGAGATTGCGCACGCCGGGCTGCACGCGCGCCGTGCACGCGAGCGCGTCGACGTCGAGGATGCGCATCATCTTGGCGGTGGAGAGCAGGAGCGCGTCCGGATGCGGCATCGCGCCGCCCGAGAGACCGGTACCGGCGCCGCGTGCGACGACCGGCACGCGGTGCGCGTGACAAATCTTGAGCACGGCCGCGAGCTGCGCCTCGTTCTCGGGCAGCGCAACGCACTTCGGCAGCGCACGGTACATCGAGAGCCCGTCGCATTCGTACGGACGCATGTCCTCGTCGGCCGTTTTCAGACATTCCGCCGGCAACAATGCGGCGAGGGCTTCGAAGAAAGTGGCGGATTGCATGATCAGATCCTGTTGTCGGCGGCCGCTAGCTTACGCTCACGGTGACGCTCGTCAATGCGACGAATGACCCGGTCGATGGCGCGCTGCACGTGTGCATGCGAGAGCTGCTTGGCGGTGCCCGGGTCAGCCGCCTCTATCGCCTGCAAAATGGCCCGGTGATCACCCTGCCCGACTTCGGTGATACCGATGCCGTAGCCCGCATGGTCCCAGGTCACCTTGCGCGATGCCGAAAACTGCGCGCCGACAAACTCCACAAATTTGGTGAGTTGCGCGTTGTGCGTTGCCGCTGCGATTGCATTGTGGAAGGCATCGTCAACGTCAGAGCCATCGCTGCGCGCCGCAAGTGCGCTGTCCATCGCATCCACGGCCGCGCGGATCGCTGCAATATCGGCGTCATTGCGACGGGTGGCCGCCAGCTCTGCCGCGCCAGATTCCACGATTTGTCGTAGCTCCAGCATTTCACGTTCGGCAATGTCGCGGCTGTCCGCGTCCTGCGTCTGCCCCTGACTTGCGCCCGCGACCGGTTGCGATCGGGCGAAGCGAAACGCGGCAATCCGGTTTCGGTCGGCCACAAAGGCACCTGCACCCTGGCGGGTGTCAATACGACCATCGGCCTTGAGCCGCGCCAGCGCCTCGCGCACAACAGGGCGCGAAACCCCCAGTGATTCCGCCAGCGCCTTCTCGGGGGGCAATTTGTCCCCAACCCGCCACAGATTCATCTCAAGCTGCAGCAACAGCTGCCGGTGCGCTTCATCCGCCAGCGACTGCGGACGCGCGACAGTGTTGAGCGAATTGGTATCGCTCGCGGCAGCCGCATTGACGTTCGCGCCCAGCGCGTTCGCTGCATGCATGAGGCTGGTCGAATAAATCTGGTTGTCAGACAGCATGACAGGATTGTAGATGACGAAAAACGCCAGACGGATCGGGAATAACCCTCGCAGCCAGCCGACAGGCCACGCCCGAAAGCATCTTTGGGCACTCATCAAGAAGCAAATTTTGGCTATAGCTTTTCATAAAAATGCAAATAAACTATTGTTAAACAAATATTTATCTACGAATAAGACAAAAGTCGGCTTTTGCCATTTTTATGCTCTAGGCCGCATTTGAACGTCGTTTTCTTAAAAAGCTGTATGTCGGTTTGAACAAGATTTATTCATTTGCACCGATGCGTTACGCAACTGCGGGTCACGCCGGAGCGCGAAGGACGCGACGGCTTTGGTCAAAATATGACCTTTGTTTACGCCACGATACGACATGGCCCGCATTACGCTTCGTCCGCTTGCACTCACCGACCAGCGCGCATTTCTCGCGTCGGTTCGCGCCAGCCGCAGGCTGCACGGATCCTGGGTATCGCCCCCGGCGACGTCGGCGCTGTTCCGCAAATACATGGCGCGCATGGCGTTGCCGCAGAATCACGCGTTCGCCATCTGCACCGGCGACCCGCAGCAAATTGCAGGTGTCGTGGAAGTCACCAACATCGTGCTGGGCGCTTTTCGCAGCGGCTACGTCGGCTATTACGCGTTTGCGGGATACGAGCGGCAGGGCGTCATGCGCGCCGGTCTGCGCAGCGTGGTGAAGCACGCTTTCACGCAACTCAAACTGCATCGGCTCGAAGCGAACATCCAGCCGGTTAACGCGGCATCAATTGCGCTGGTGCGCTCGGTGGGTTTCCGGCTTGAAGGCTATTCGCCGCGCTATCTGAAGATTCGTGGCCGCTGGCGCGATCATGAGCGCTGGGCCATCGTTGCCGATTGAAATCGGCCTGACTTTCCGCCCATTCGCGAGCGGCGGACAGAAAAAAGCCCGCGGGCGAATAAACGCGGCGCGGGCTGAAGGGTTCCCTCCTCCTCGAGGAAATCACTGCGGATTATAGGGACATTCACGCCAGTTACAAGTCTTTTTTTGGGCGTGATTCACTTTTTTGGTGCTGACTCGTATTTGCCCTGTTTTCCCGCAGTTCGGGAGCGAGCGTTCGCTCCCGAGCTATCGTCATCGTCTGGTCGTTCGGACCCAGTGACTTGTTAGTCGTTCTGTCCGACCGCCAGCTTGAGGGCCGGCTTCTTGTCGTCGAAAAACTGTTCGTCTTCGGTCGAACCGTGCAATGCGGTCGTCGAGCTTTGGCCGCCCTGGATCACCTGGGTCACTGCGTCGAAGTAGCCGGTGCCGACTTCGCGCTGATGCTTGACCGCGGTGAAGCCCTTCGCTGCGGCCGCGAACTCGGCTTCCTGCAGTTCGACAAACGCGCTCATGTTGTTGCGCGCGTAGCCGTGGGCCAGGTTGACCATTTACTCGTTGAGGCTGTGG
>CAYMSY010000434.1:0-3104 GCA_964393195.1 uncultured Alcaligenaceae bacterium
GCCACCTCTCGGTGTACCGGCTCGCGCCCCGGCCTCACGACGCTTAGTTCGCCTTATTTTTGTCAACAGCTTATTTCGTAAATGCGCATTCAATATGGGCTACCAGCCAATTTGCACTAAAAGTCGACTTTTTATATAAACGCATGCTGAGCCTTTATTGAACGGCGCTTTCCGCTTCGAGTTGTATCCTTTTTGAGCCTGCATCAACGGCGCCAGACACTTCGTGGCGCGACAAACGGCAAGATGGCCCCGGTTTCCTGATTGCACGCGCGCCGATCTGCGGGCGCCCGATTCAACTCGCACGATGCCTCCGCAATTGGCGCCGGATTTTGTGCGATTCATCGCGAGGCCATTTGCGCTGCTGGCAACCGGTCTTAATGTTCACTCCATCGACAGACGCTGCATGTCGCAGCAAACACCGGGAGAACACAATGGACGCACTCAACACCTTCTTCGTATTCAACATCACTGCCACCATCGCCGTGCTGCTGGGTTTCTTCATGATGCGCGACGATGTCGCCGCAACCGTGAGCGGCGTTGGCAAGCGCATCGCCAGCTTCAATTTCGCCGGAGCCGCCGGCGCAGCCACGAGCATGGTGGTGCTCGCCAGCGTCGCGACGCTGTTTCGCTAGACCGATCGTACTCGCGTGCTCTTCGTCTGATTTCGGAAACTTGAGGGGATCACCATGAAGTTCCTTCTGTTTGTCATCGCCTGGTGCATCCTGCTGGTGCTGGCATGGCCGGTGGCGCTGCTGATACTGGTGCTGTGGCCGTTGTTGTGGCTGCTGAGCCTGCCTTTTCGCCTGATCGGGCTGACTTTTGACGCGCTGTTCGCTTTCCTGAAAGCCGTCCTCTTCCTGCCGGCCCGCCTGCTCGGTCACCGCGCCCGCCCCTGAATCGTTCGACAGGTCAGCGCCGAAAATCCCGGCGGCCGCTGACCACCGTCAACCGGAACAGGCGTTTCAGCGCGCAAACACCCCAAATGTTGCTATAACCCCGCCATACGCAATCACGGTGTCGGGGTAGGTTTATGCGCAAGGCACTTGCAATCTTTCTGGCTGTACTGGTAACGCTGACCAGCGCTGCCGCTGCCACGCTTTATGTCGCGACAACCGGGGTCAACGCCGGAAACTGCCAGACATCAGGCTCGCCTTGCCTCACCGTGACCTATGCGCTGTCCCAAGCCGCAGCATCGGGTGACAGCATCAACGTGGCCGCCGGCACCTACACCGAAGAGTTGACCATCAACAAAAGCGTCGTGATCAACGGCGCCGGTATGGCCAGCACGATTATCAAGGCACCGCTTGCGCTGACCACCAATCCGGCGGTTCCGGGCGGCAGTCCGGGGCAGCAAACCACGATCGTGTTCGTGACCGGCGCGGCCACGGTTGCCACGATGCAAAACCTGCAGGTACAGGGGCCGGGCTCGACGGGTTGCGGCTCAATCGGCTACGGCATCTTTGTCGGCGGCAACGCAAATCTCACGCTCAACAACAACCACATCATGATGGTGCGTGACCTGTCACCACCTTTGAGCGGTTGCCAGAATGGCTCAGCGGTCCGCTACGGCGCCCCGAGCACCGCGCAGTCCGGCACCGGCACCATCAGCAACAACATCATCGACACGTATCAGAAGAATGGCGTCACGGTCTCGAATACCGGTACGGTCGTCACCATCAGCAACAACACCATCACCGGTGAACTGCCGCCACCGAACAATGCCCAGAATGGCATACAGGTCAGCAGTGGCGCGATTGCTACCGTCACCGGCAACACCGTCACCAACAACCAGTGCGGGGCAGCCGGATGCGGACCCGGACTGAGCGACACCTGGGCAACCGGCATCCTGCTGTTCGATGCCGGTGCCGGTACCGTGGTCAACGGCAACACCATCAGCAACAACGACGCCGGTCTCGTCAACGTCGCGACCGTCGCCGGCGCTCCGGTGCTTGCTGCGAATGGCAACACCTTCAACGGTAATCGTTATGCGGGGGTGCTGGTCAGTGCCGCCACCATGAATCTGGCAGGAAACGCCATCCGTGGCGGCCAGTGGGGCGTGATTGCTTCGGCATCCAGCCCGGCCAATACGGTCATCAACCTGAATGGCGGCAATATCGTCAGCAACGCCTCCATCGCGGGTTTGACGGTGTCGGACGACACGCTCGCCGACGCGTTCACGGCAACGATTCAGGGTTCGGGCAACCAGTTCGTCAGCAATGCGACGGGGGCGTTGAACAACCCGAGCCAGGGCGCGCTGAACCTGAGCTGCAACTGGTGGGGCAGTGCCTATGGCCCGATCGCACCGGGTAATCCTCTGGGACAGGGCAATCCGGCCACGGCGAACACGACATTCACCAACTGGGCCATCGACAACAGCTCGTTTGCCTGCATCGGCAACCCGCAAAATAATCTGCTGCTGGCCGCGCCCGCGACCGTGCCGACGCTGCATCCGGCGCTACTCGCGTTGCTGATGCTGCTGCTTGCGGCGGCCGCTGTTCCGCGCAGGTTGGCTCGCAAAGCTTCCTGAATCAGGGCCAGACCGGTGCGTTGGTACCGGGCGGCACGGACGGACGCACCCATCGGGCGGGCGTTCGCGCGAGTTGAGCGCTGTGGCGCAACGCCACCAGTTCGCCAAAACCAGACGCCGCCGCTTCTAAATACGGGGCGCGATCGGGCCGTGTAACAGCAAATCCGTTTTCGACGCGGCCCAGGTTGCGAATCCAGTGCCCCGTTTGTGCGAGCGAAAGGCGCACATGCCAGCTACCGCCTTCGAGTGCCTGTCGACGCAGCGCAGCCGAGGCTGCAAATGCCATCAGATGTCCGGTGGCGTAGTCGAGAATCTGCATCGGCAATGGTTTCGGGTCGGGTGATCCTGCGGCTTCCGCTTCGGCATGGTTAAAGCCGGTTGCAGTTTGCACCAGAGAGTCAAAACCACGCCGTTCGCGCCACGGCCCGGTTTCGCCATAGGCTGACAGCGACACGCAGACGATACCCGGTCGAAGCGCCGCGATGGCCTGAGGACTGAAGCCGAGCGCGTCGAGTCCGCCGGGGCGATAGCCCTGCACGAACACGTGAGCATCGGCAAGCAATCGTCCAAGCGTTGC
>CAYMSY010000435.1:0-3094 GCA_964393195.1 uncultured Alcaligenaceae bacterium
CGATTCTGGTCAAGCTGATGCGCCTGGGCAGCAAGGTGCAGCGTTTCTTCGGCAGTGCAGCCAAGTCGGCCGGCAAAGGAGCCGCCCCATGAGCAGCGTTGACGTGAAGTATCCGCTCACCATTTACTTTGACGGCTCGTGTCCGCTGTGCACGCGTGAAGTGCAGTTACTCACGCGCTACGACGATCAGCACCAGTTGCAGCTTGTGGACTGCTCGCCGCCGTCCTTTGCACCGGTCGATGGATACCAGCGCGACGCGATGATGGCGCTGATTCATGCGCGCGATGCGACAGGGCATTGGCTCATCGGCGCGCCGGTGTTCGCTGCGGCGTACCGCGCTTCGGGGTTTGCCTCAATTGCGAGTTTGTGGGGAAGCCCGCGTCTGCAACCGATGTGGCGCATCGTGTATCCGTGGATCGCGCGCAATCGCATGTGGCTGTCACGGCTAGGCGCCATCAGCGCGCTGACATGGGTCCTGCATCGCCTGCATGCGCGCGCGGCGAAGCGGGCACTCGCGCAGTCGCAAGCCTGCGCGGAGGACCACTGCGAAATTTCGTCGGACAAGTAGTCACCGCAGCAATGCTCATCAGCCTCGGGACGCGCTGAGCGTCAGCACCAGACGCTCTTCGCGCGTCTCCAACAGCAGCGCGCCTTCCGCAACCATCGCAGACAGCGTGCGGTAAAGCGCTTCATGCGTGAGCCCCAGCTCCGCCGCCCACGCCTTGCGCGTCTGCCGCAGTTCGAGTCGCCCGTCGTTGCCCTCGGATTCGACGTAGTGCTGGATCCGTTCCCGCGCCGTGCGCAGCGCCAGTCGTTCGCATTGCGCGCGCAGCGACCGCACCTCGCGCGCAAGCGTAGTCATCCAGAACTGTGCGAACGCCGGATCAGTCCGCAGCTGCACAACGAAAGGCTTGATCGGGAAAGCAACGAGATGACTGTCCTCCGCCGCAACAACGTCGCAGTGATACGACCGCGACTCAAGGCTTGCCTCCGCGATGAAACCGGCACTTGCCCGCTGCAGCACGACTTCGGCGCCGTTCATCGACAATCGCCGCAACCGGACTTCACCTGCATGGATGAAATACATGAACTGCGGCCGCGTCCCGAGGCCTGCAAGTAAAGCACCAGCCGCCACACGCAACTCACCGGCCGTTTCGCGCAATGACGCCGGGATGGACGAAAGTGTCGGCTGAGTCGCTTCCAGCAGCGACCATTGATCGGCATTCATGTCCGCACGCTCATGTGCGAAAGCTGCGGATAGTGCGGACCGGGCAAGGCGCCATGCGCATGACTTTTCATATGATCGTGATCATATGCAATTCGCCAAACTTCGACTAGGCTTCGCACCGTTGAAAACTCGTCATGAATCGTTTTGTATGCGCACACACCTTCTCGCACTGACGCTGGGCCTGATTGGCCTGATCGCGCTTTCGGCCACTGGAATCGCCATCGGCCAGAGCCAGCACGACCATGGCGCGCACGGCAAGACGGCCATCAAAGACGGGCGCATTCTGGTGTCCTTTCCGGACGAAATGAAGGCGCACACGCTCACCAGCATGCGCGAGCATCTGGCGGTCATTTCGCAGTTGCAGTCGGCACTGGCTGCGGAAAAGTATGACGAAGCCGCGAAGATCGCCGAGTTCAAACTGGGCATGAGTTCGCTGTCCGATCACGGCGCACATGAGTCCTCGAAATTCATGCCAAAAGGCATGCAGGAAGTCGGCACGCTGATGCACCGCAGCGCGAGTCAATTCGCCATCGAGGCGCAGAACGCCGCAGCCACCGGCGACGGCAAGAAGGCGCTGGCCGCGCTGTCAAAAGTCACGCAGGCCTGCGTTGCCTGCCACGCCGGATATCGCCTGCAGTAGCCTGCATGGCACGCTGAATCGTCAGACAGCTTTTTAATGGAATGGCGTTCGCAAAGGGCATAGCGGCGATAAATGGCAAATATCGACTTTTATTAAAAATTAGTCCTATGCCCTACGCAGAAAGGCATACAGCAAAAAGTTGATACGCTGCCAAAGCGAACACAGCGCCCTGTGGGTTGTGTTTCTTGCCGCCACATCCTACCCGCACAAACGCGAGGAGTTGCCGTCAATCGCAGCCAACCGCGTCGGGTCACCGTCTGCATCTGGTCGCTACGCACGGTCGCGCAAAGCAATACCCGGTCACGCCATTTGCACCATTGCGCAGAAAACTCCACAATGCCGCCGCAATCAACCCAACCCGATCAACCACGAGGAATCAATTCGATGCGCGACGCAACCCTACCGGTCGTCCTGATTGCAGGCGGGCTCGCCATGCTGGGATGGAACTACGGCTGGATCCCGGACTGGAACACACTGGTGGCCATTGCGCTGGTCGTGGCCGGCGTGGCCATCCTCGTGCTCGACGGTATCACCAAGAAGTCCCTCGTCGCCGGGCCGGTGCTGATCGCCATCGGCATTGGCTGGTACGGCTATTTCGACCTCGCCTGGCGCTCGCGCCTGATCATTCCGCTGCTGATGATCTTTGCCGGGCTCATGATGCTCATCGCACGCTTTGCGCCGGTTCCGGACAACCGCGAAAAAGGCGTGCTGGCACCGCGCGAGCGCGACTCAGGACGATTCTGATTCGCATCCGCCGGAGCCCCCTACAATTCGGTTCATGGCTAAACAAACCTACCTCGACTTTGAACAGCCGCTCGCCGAGCTGCAAACAAAGATCGATGAACTCACCGAACTGCATCACGGCGTCGACCAGCTCGACGTCTCCGACGAACTCAAGAAGCTCACGAAGAAGCTGGGCGAACTCAACAAGTCGATCTATGCCAAGCTGACGCCGTGGCAGGTCGCACAGGTCGCGCGGCATGTGCAACGACCGTACACGCTCGACTACGCCAACGGCCTGTTTACCGATTTCGTGGAACTGCATGGCGATCGAAGCTACGCGGACGACGCGGCCATCGTGGGCGGCCTCGCCAAATTCGATGGCCAGAGCTGCATGGTGATTGGTCATCAGAAGGGCCGCGACACCAAGGAAAAAGTGCTGCGCAACTGGGGCATGCCGCGTCCCGAGGGCTACCGCAAGGCGCTGCGCCTCATGAAAATGGCCG
>CAYMSY010000436.1:0-3088 GCA_964393195.1 uncultured Alcaligenaceae bacterium
TGGCCCACACGTGAGCCAGTGGCCGGGGTGGTCACTCCATCCACGACAGGCGCAAATCCGATGCTCTGCGAAACGCGTCAGTGCGACAGAATCTACAGATCATACAGGGAAGAACTTGCGGCTAGAGAAATCGGATACTCTATTGTTCCATCTAGTTTCGCCCCTGAACCCGCAAGGAACGGCGGGCCCGGCCGCCAGATGCCGACGGCATTCGATCGCTCTCCCGGTGTGGTTCAATCTGCCGCAATCCGGCGCTTGCCATGCAAATCATCAACGTGGTCATCACCCATATTTCAGGTGATTGCGCAACTGAGCCTGACGTAAAAGACAACGCCAGCAACGCAAGCCCAGACAGGGAAACCGAATAGGCGAATGGCCCAAATTCACCCATAAGCCCATTCCATATCCCGCGAATAGTTGACGAAAATAGTACGATATACGCGGCACCTCCCAATATGCCCAAGGCGGTCAGCGATTCCAGAAAGGCGTTGTGAGGCAGAGCCGTTCCATTCAGCGTCAAATAGCTGTGGCCGATAAACGGCGCATTTGTGAAGTCCTGCCATGCGGCTGCGAATATATAGTCGCGCGCTTCATAAGTGCGGTCGCCGTGACCCGAGAATAGTAGTTTGAATCGATCGAAAACAAAAATCGACAGATTACTGCTCAAGGCTAGGAATACCAGCCCGCCTGACATAGCAATTAGGTAAAGAATTACTCTCGGCCGAATCTCCAATTTCTGTCGCTTCACCGCTCCATACGCGATTGATCCCCCGATGAAGAAAAGCCCGACAGCGAAATCTACGACGGGCCCGCGCGATCCACCTGCCAAGAGATTCGTCATTCCAACGCCGAACAAGCCAACGTGCAGGAGCTGATGTGAGGCCGGCATTTTTGGAAATACAGCGAGGCGGCCCAAGACGAACAGCGCAAGTGCGGCACCCATCAAGCTAACGACAATTGGATTCAGGACCGCGCTTATACCGTCGTCACCCCTAACCTCCAAGCGCCCGGAGAACGCATCTTCCGCAGCCAGGTTTTTAACAACAAGAACGTAATATAGAAGAGAAAGATTCGTAAGCACCAAGACCCGGAAAATCCACTTGTGAATCAACGGTAGGTCTGACCGCACAAAAGAGAAGCCGACTGATACCGCCGGCATTAGCGTTAGCCCGAAAAAGTATAGGAGGATATAGGAGGCGCTAGTTCGAGGCGGAAGTATTTCAAGTATGAATATATCGTATAACAACCTGATGCCATAAATGCAAAAGTACCCGTAGATGACGATCAAATGTATGGAAATAACTCGCTTCTTGCGCGCCGAAAAAAAGAGGGACACGGCAAACATAACTGATAGTATTGCCTTGATAAACACATTTATCGCGCCCGCCGGAAGTCCCAATTGCAAGATCCAAACGGTCGTTAACGGATAGCTAAAGGCCAACAGCGCCGTCGCAGGTATGTAGAGTTGCCGCATCAGTCTACGATTCCGCTATCCACTAATATTTCCTTCCATTGGCAATATTATTACAGCGCACTCGCCTTGTTCCCCTGAGCGCTGGAATATTTAGTCGGAAACCGTCTACGTGCTTTTCAGTCAGACCCCAATGGGCACCGGGCGCGGGAATCAAAGCTGCACAGGTCCTCGTAGCACGCCAGCGCCGACTTCAGTGAGAACTGCGTCGCGTAAAGCGCTTGATTGGATGCTGCCATGGCAGCACTAGTAGCAGAATAGTCCGACAATGGGTCGCCCGCTCGCCAAAGAGGGGATTTGGCGCATTGCCGACAACTTTCTGCACCACTTTATCGCCGCCACGTCCTACTCAGACACGCTCTACAAAGTCCGCCGAGCTGGCCGACAAAGGCACGAACTTCACCACGCTGGGCTCCGGCGATCCGAGAGATCAAACTCACGATCCAGCAAGCCGAGCCGTTCCGGGCGTACGCAATCGAACCGCTTAACGCCCAGGCCGATACCGATCATCGCGTCACCCAGCCCAGACATCCTTGGACCAAGGGTCCGGGTCGGGCGGATGAGGGGGACAATCAAGGGGGCGACCGTCAGACGCTTCAGCCACGGGCCCCACATACATCTGCGCTGACCTCGGCGACTTAATCGACGCATCCACCTCCTAAAGACCACAAGGTGCCTCACCAGATTCGTACGCGTCTATAAGGTCTGGACAAACGAGCCCGCCAAATTCAACGTCAATCCAAGTCAGGGACTAACCATATG
This sequence comes from uncultured Alcaligenaceae bacterium, assembly GCA_964393195.1. Lineage (GTDB taxonomy): Bacteria > Pseudomonadota > Gammaproteobacteria > Burkholderiales > Casimicrobiaceae > Casimicrobium. The sequence goes on from CAYMSY010000436.1 coordinate 2,234, forward strand.
GCTCATCGTCCGACGGTGAGCTGGCAAAGTCGATTAGAGCAGATCAGCGATGACCAAACGGGTAGAAGCTAGCTTGCAGCGGTAAGATCCGAAAAATTCCAGCGCATCCGAAAGATCGATGTCGTCACGATGGCCGTTCCGACCACTCCTACCAAATAGAGCCCCAATACATACACGATCACCAGGCCGCGAGCGGAAGGGACCGGAGAAAATATCCAGCCCATTGCGTAGGCCAACAGTATCGCCGTCAATGCAGGGACCACAAGCAACTGAGCATAAGTGCGGACGATCCCAATCCGCAAAAATCGTTGATCGACCGCTGCCAGCAAGAATGTTGAGGCGAGAAACTGGATTGTCATAAATATGCCCGCCGCACCAACTGCTCCGAACCGCCCGACTGCCAGCCAATAACCAGGAATCGAAATAGTGAGAGCCCCGAGGCCCATCAAGTTATTGTAGCGGGTGTATCCGTTAGCGAGTGCCACACCGTACGCCATTGTTTGAATAGAAAGCAAAGCATACGCTCCAGCCATCCAAGGCACGATCGGGCCGGAATGTTCCGCGATAAGAGCGTTGCCAGTCCAGGCCATGAGAACCTCTTCGGCATTGAAGCTCACTATCGCCATCAGCGGAAAGACAAAAATCGAAACCAAGGTGGCTGCCTTTGTGTACATAACTCCCGCTTCATCAACTCGACCGTCAGAAAACAGCGTAGTTAATCGTGGTTGAATTGACGACTGAAGTGGCGAGGAGATCGCTAGCATAGCTGCCCCGATTGACACGGCGATATTATAGTATCCGACGTAGTCCAGGCTAAATAGGCGGCTCAGCACAACTTTATCGAGTTGCGTATTG
>CAYMSY010000437.1:0-918 GCA_964393195.1 uncultured Alcaligenaceae bacterium
ACTCGGGCGAATGGCGGTTCGGTCAAGCGGACCGCGCATCGCCAAGCGCGCGATGACGAACGCCCCAAGCAAGTTCAGGCGCACGATACCGCAAAACTGCGAGAGCGCGCTTGCATACGCCTGATCTTTGATATTGATCATGTAGTGCCCCCTTCGCCTCTGCTAAAGGCCAGCAATGTCACATCGACCAGCCTTATCGATCCTCAGAGAAAGGAAGTAGAAGTGGCGATTGGCCTGCTCTCGCGGGAGATATTGCCATTTTACCTCAGGCTGGTGGTTCTGGGGCTTGTCACCCTGCTGATTGATGTCGCACTCCACTTGACGGGTATGGTGTGAATTGGACGCTATCTCGGTATTCCGGGCGTCATCCTCATCCTGCTCTCGTTCGGCCATTCGCTCCGCAAACGCGGCGTAATCAAGAGTTCGAACCCGATCCGCCTGTTGCGGCTGCACGAATGGCTGGCATGGAGCGGATCCACGCTGATTCTGGTCCATGCGGGGGTGCACTTCAACGCGGTGCTGGCCTGGTTGGCAGTCGCGGCGATGACCATCAACATTATCAGCGGCCTGACCGGGAAGTATCTCGTTCAAAACGCACAACGCTGGCTCAAACAGGCCAAGACCGATCTTCGCGATCAGGGCCATTCCGAAAGCGAGATTGAGCAGCAATTGTTCTGGGACAGCATGGCAGCGAGCCTTGTCCGTAAATGGCGGACCATCCACCTGCCAATCTCGCTGACCTTTGCAGTTCTGGCGCTTGCGCACATCATCGCGGTCTTTGTATTCTGGGGGTGGAAATGAAGCGCCCCGTCTGGATCGTGCTTTCGCTGCTGCTTGGTGCGATCATCGTCCTTAGCTTCGTGCGGCCGCACGAAATGCTCAGCCCCGGCAACCTAATACCGGAACATGCCGCGCTTC
>CAYMSY010000437.1:964-3086 GCA_964393195.1 uncultured Alcaligenaceae bacterium
TTGTTTTGCCTGTCACGTCGCGCTGCGCGGGGTTTCGGCCAAGCGCTGCGTTGCCTGCCACGCCGTTGACCAGATTGGCAGCCGCACCACCAAGGGCGTGCCCATCGAACGATCATCCAAGCGCCCGTTGTTCCACCAGGCGCTTTCCGAAACCAATTGCATCGCCTGTCATAGCGATCACCCTTCACCTAAATTCACCAAGGCCGCCGCTACCCGCTTTGATCACGCCTTGTTGAAGGCCAGCCTGCGGGATCGCTGTCAATCCTGCCACGTTCCTCCGCGTGATACGCTTCACCGAGGTCAGAACTTGCCTTGCGTGCAATGCCATACTTCGAGCGCATGGAAGCCCGCCTCCTTCGCGCATGATCGCTATTTCGCCCTTGATGGCGAGCACAACACCGATTGCGCGACCTGCCATGTCGGCAGAAACTTCAAGCGCTACACCTGCTATGGATGCCATGCGCACCAACCCGCACAGACACTGGCCGAGCACCGCCAAGAAGGCATTTCCAACATCGACAACTGCGTTCGGTGCCATCGTCGCCCTGACGGCGAAGCAAATGAAGGCGGCCGGGGAGAAGGTGGTCGGGAAGAAGGCAGGGACGACTAATTCCTGCCCCTCTGGTCTGCTGAACCTTTATCGCCATGACAAAAAAATGCCCCCCGCTTCCAGAGAAGCGGGGGGCAGGTTTTGAGCCTCCCTAGGGAAGTAGGTTTAGAAGCGAACCGACACGCCGGTCTTGGCGCCATAGCTGGACGCATTGCCGACATTGCCTTCAACGGTCCACGTGACGTTGCGACCAAGATTGACCCGGCTGCCCAGACCCAGCTTGACGCGCGTATCCGTGATGCCCGGATTTTCGACAGTCATGTTGACGTCTTCCAGCGTCACCCGTGCCGTCACGGCACGAAGCGTCGAGTCAAAGTCATGATCGACCTTGACGTTCATGAAGCCCTGGAAGTTCGACTGGAACTGATAACCAAGCTGGACGTTACCCATGGCCATCGTGAACCGGTCACGCTGCGCCGACACGGCGAGGTTTTCGAGCGCGCCAGCGCCGCTTTCGGAGAACCCGTCGACCTTGTTGACGACGCTCAGGACTTCAGCCGACAGATCGACCGAGAGCTTCTTCGACGTCTTCAGATATTCGAAGCCGCCGCCGAAGATCGACGAGGAGCCATTGATGGTCCCGAAGGCCGCCGTTCCGGCGTTGGTGACGCGCGAACCCTTGAAGCTATAGTCACCATAGGCATAGCGCGCCGCCAGTCGGAGCGCACCATCCAGCGCGAACGGCACGGATGCGCCGACCGAGAACTGGTCACCATTGGCATCGCCACGCATGTAGGTGCTTTCGACATGGCCGTTCGTGCGGCCATAGGACGCCTGAACCCGAGCGAAGGACCATTGGGCAAGCGCGCCAATGTTGAAGCGGTTGTCGACCGACTTGTAACGCGCATAGCCTTCTTCACGCTGGCTCTTTGCCTGCCCATAGTTGACCGAACCTGTCATCATATAGACCGGCTCGCTCGCCACTTCGTAGCCGCCAAGCTCCATCAGATTGTCAAGCATCGACAGTTTAACGTGTTCGACGAGGCCCGAATAGGCTTCCGGCGAAGCCTTGTCGAAGGCCGCGGTAACATTGGCTGCATTGCCTGATGCCAGCGCGCTCGAGACGAACTCGACGAGACGGCCACCATAATATTGGTTGACGCCGCCTGCCGTGTTCACACGAACCTGACGAAGCATTGCGGCCTCATTGGTCGTGTGCGCTGCCGCTGCTTCGAACCCGCTCGGGCTGTAGTTCCCAAGCCCGATGACCGAACCGGTCGCGAGGTTGAAGGCAACCGAACGGCTGAACTCGTTGGTGACGGAACCGAAGTTCCCGGACACCGCGCCCGGCGCAAAGTCGAACAGCTTGACCTTGGCACCGAGGCCCAGTTCAAAGTCGTTCGAATTGGCAATCTGCAATGCCGAACCGGCACGCAGCGCGAGGCGACCGGTCACGGTAATGCGGTCAAACCCGCCATCCGCAGCCGGAAGTCCTGCGCCTGCCGCCCCTTCAACTTCCATGACGGTCGTCGAGTGGTTGTCGAGCGTAAGGGCCGCAAAGGTAATCGTACA
>CAYMSY010000438.1:0-3065 GCA_964393195.1 uncultured Alcaligenaceae bacterium
AAGATCAGTACCGATTAGCCGTGGCACGTACCGAACAACAAAGCAACGAAAAATTTGGCGGACGCTGGTTCTGGCGTTACGCCTCGCCCGCGACGTTCTTCCCGCTTGCTGGCAAGATCGAAATGCTGTGCTGGCTGCTTGCCGTCATCCTTGCCGGAATCGGCCTCTATATGGGCTTCTTCATTGCGCCGACGGACGCGCAGCAGGGGGAGGTTTATCGCGTGATCTTCATCCACGTGCCCGCCGCATGGATGGCGATGATCATTTATCTCGCGATGGCATTCTGGGCCGGCATGGGCCTGGTACTTGGCACCCGGCTTTCGTTCATGATGAGTCACGCGCTGGCCCCGACCGGCGCCATCATGTCGGTCGTGGCCCTTTGGACTGGTGCGTTATGGGGGCGGCCCACTTGGGGCGCGTACTGGGTGTGGGATGCACGGCTCACGTCTACGCTGATCCTGTTTTTTCTCTATGTTGGCTACATGGCGCTTGCCGCGTCGTTCGACGACAAAAAGAAGGGCGATCGTGCCTCCGCGCTCATCGCACTGGTCGGCGCCATCAACGTGCCCATCATCTATTTCAGTGTCAAGTGGTGGAACACACTGCATCAGGGTTCCAGTGTCCGTCCCGGCAGCTCATCAATGGCGACGACCATGCTCACTGCCATGCTGATCATGACCTTTGCGTTCTGGGCGTACAGCATCGCCGCAGCGATGCATCGCCTGCGCACCGAAATCATCGAGCGCGAACGTGATGCCGCATGGCTCAAGGGCGCAGTAGCGGGAGCGGGCAAATGATCTGGGAATCATGGAGCGCGTTCTGGGATATGGGCGGACGCGGCTTTTTCGTCTGGGGCAGCTATGGCGCATTGTTGATTGCCGTCATTGCGGAACTTGTCAGCTTGCGGCAAGCTCGAAAGGCAGCACTCCAGGCATTGCAGGAAGACCATGACCGTTAAACAGAAACGTCTCGCACTCATTCTCGGTGGCCTCGGCATCATCGCCGTCGCCGTCGGACTTGTGCTCACGGCGTTTAACCAGAACCTCGTATTCTTTTTCACGCCGTCGCAGATCACGGCGAAGGAAGCGCCAACCGGGCGCACGTTCCGACTCGGTGGCATGGTGGAGACAGGCAGCGTCAAGCGCGACGGCGTCAACGTGAGTTTTCGCGTAACCGACACCGCGCAGACGGTCGCCGTCAACTACGCCGGCATCCTGCCCGACCTGTTCCGCGAAGGCAAAGGTGTGGTTGCCCAGGGGACACTCGGCGACGACGGCGTTTTCCGGGCGAAAGAAGTGCTCGCCAAACATGACGAAAACTACATGCCACCAGAAGCAGCAAGTGCCGTCGAAAAGGCGCAGAAGGCGCGGGACATGGCTGCAAAAACACTTAAACAGTAGTTCTGCGTGAACAAGAAGCTTCTGCTCCCCATCGGTTTCTTCGCGTTGGCCGCGGTTCTCTATTTCGGCCTGTTCCGCGACCCGCGCGAAGTTCCGTCGCCGCTCATCGGCAAGCCCGCGCCCGCGTTCACGCTCGCGCAACTGGGCAATCCGTCGGCGAACTTCTCGCCTGCGGACATGAAGGGCAAAGTCTGGCTGCTCAATGTCTGGGCAAGCTGGTGCCCGAACTGCAAGGACGAGCACCCCGACCTGATGGCGCTGCAAAAGGCCGGTACGGTGCCCATCATCGGATTGAATTACAAGGACAAGCGCGAACTGGGTCTCGACGTGCTGCGCAAGACGGGCGATCCGTACAACGTCTCGGCGTTCGACCCGGAGGGCAAAGCAGCGCTTGACTGGGGAGTCTACGGAGCGCCGGAGACCTTTCTGATTGATCGCGAAGGCATCATCCGCGCCAAGCACGTCGGCCCGGTTTCCCCTGAAATCATCGCCACCAAGTTCGCGCCGTTCTTCAAATAGACGGTTACCTCCGAGCTTGGACCGGCTGATCGCGTAGCGTTGCCGCTACTTCGCCTCTAGGCTAACATTCGCAGCGACAAATACTTTAGACCTAAAGCATTATGGCGCAATCCCTCCAGAGCTTTCGGGCTCAATTCCAGCTGCCCGAGGGCGTGATCTATCTCGACGGCAATTCGCTGGGTGTTTTGCCGAAAGCCGCTATTGCCGCCGTGCGCAAGACTGTCGAGCAGGAATGGGGCGAAGGCCTGATCCGCTCATGGAACACGGCCGACTGGGTCAACGCGCCGCGCCGTTGCGGCGACAAGATTGCGCGACTGATCGGCGCCAACGCAGGTGAGGTCATTGCCTGTGATTCGACGTCGATCAATCTGTTCAAGGCGTTGCTGACGGCGCTCACGCTGCAGCAGGACAAGCCCGAACGCAACGTCATCATTTCCGACATTGACAACTTCCCGACCGATCTCTACATTGCGCAGGGTCTGCGCGAATTGCTTGCCTCACGCAGCCTCGATCTCAAGTTTGTCAAACGCGAGGCAATGGACGCGACCATCGTGGAGCACGGCGCGCACACGGCAGTCGTGATGCTCACGCAGGTGGATTACCGCACCGGCGAGCGCTATGACATGCGAGCGACCACGGCGCTCGTGCAGGCGCAGGGCGCGCTGATGCTTTGGGATCTGGCGCATTCGACCTGTGCGTTTCCGGTGGAACTAAACGCCTGCAACGCTGATCTCGCGGTGGGCTGCTCGTACAAATACGTCAACGGCGGGCCGGGTGCGCCAGCCTTTGTTTTTGCGGCGAAACGACATCTCGACGCGCTCGATGCAGCGGGAACCAGCGCGCCAATCTCCGGCTGGTTTGCGCATGAAGCGCCGTTTGCGTTTGACCCGCTGTTTAAGGTCACGCGCGGCATTGAGCGTTTCACGGTCGGTACGCCGCCGATACTGCAATTCGCGGCATTGGAAGCCGCGCTCGACATGTGGCTCACCGTAGACATGCATGCGTTGCGTGAGGCGTCGGTTGCGCTGACCGAGCGCTTTATCAGCGAGGTTGAGACGCAGTGCGCTGGCTACGATCTGACGCTCGCCACGCCGCGCGAAGCGGAGGTTCGCGGCTCGCAGGTGTCATTCCGTCATGCGGAGGGCT
>CAYMSY010000439.1:0-3057 GCA_964393195.1 uncultured Alcaligenaceae bacterium
GCGATCAACATGGCGGCGCCGCTGTGCATCTCGCTGCTTTCGGTGCTGTGGCTGGGCGAACGTATCGGCGCGATGCGCTGGCTGGTGATTGCAATTGGCTTTGGCGGCGTGCTGCTGATCGTGCAGCCACGCAGCGAGGGGTTCAACGGCTATTCGCTGGTATGCCTGCTGAGCACGGTGTTTGTCGCCGCCCGTGACCTGTACACACGCAGGATTCACCCGAACACGCCGTCGATCGTGATTACCATCGGTACTGCGATTGCCGTGACTTTGGCCGGTGCGCTGCTCTCGGTATTTCAGGACTGGAAACCCGTTACGTTTGCGCAGCTGGCGATGCTCGCCGCCGCGTCGCTGTTTCTCGGCAGCGGCTACATGCTCCTTATCCGAGCCATGCGCGCTGGCGACGTGTCGGTAGTCGTGCCGTTCCGCTACGCCGGTCTGCTGGCAGCGCTGTCAATTGGTTTCGCGGTGTGGGGCGAGATTCCCAATGGGCTGGCGTGGCTGGGCATCGCATTGCTGTTTGCCGCCGGGCTGTACATGGTTGTCTCCGAGCGTTCGCGGGCGCGCGAGCGTCTGCTTGAGTCGGCGCCCGAATAGCGGTGGAAGTATGTTTGCTGCCCGCTTGAAAGAGCGGTTAGCGCCCCCATCTCCGCGTGAGAAACCCGTCCAACTTGTCGAACTGTAAATCACTGTTTCGTCGATAACAATCATGAGCAAACAAACCCTTTCCTTCCAGGCCGAAGTCGCACAGCTGTTGCACCTCGTCACCCATTCGCTTTATTCCAACAAGGAAATCTTCCTGCGCGAGCTGATTTCCAACGCCTCCGACGCCTGTGACAAGCTGCGCTTTGAAGCGCTCGCCAACGGTGCGTTATGGGAGGACGCTCCGAATCTTGAGGTGCGTGTTTCCTTCGACAAAGATGCGAAGACGCTGACCATTACCGACAACGGGATCGGTCTGACCGAACAGGAAGCCATCGACAACCTCGGCACGATTGCCAAGAGCGGTACACGCGACTTTCTGAGCAGGCTGGGTGCTGAACAAAAAGCCAATGCCCAGGAACAGGGTTCGCTGATCGGCCAGTTTGGTGTTGGTTTCTATTCAGGATTCATTGTTGCCGACAAGATCACGGTTGAATCACGTCGTGCCGGGGCGAAACCCGAGGAAGGCGTGCGCTGGGTCAGCGGCGGAACCGGCGAGTTTGAAGTGGAAACCATCACCCGTGCGGCGCGCGGTACGAGCGTGATCCTGCATCTGCGTGACGACGCGATGGAGTATGCGAGCGCATGGCGACTCAAGTCCATCGTCAACAAGTATTCCGATCACATTTCCCTACCCATCCTCATGCAAAAGGAGGAATGGGACGACGATAAAAAAGCGCAAGTCGTCAAGGACGAATGGGAAACCGTCAACAAGGCCAGCGCATTGTGGACGCGCCCGAAGAAAGACATCACGGCAGAGCAGTACACGGACTTCTACAAGCAGATCGCGTTTGATACCGAGGCTCCGCTGGCGTGGAGCCACAATCGCGTCGAAGGCAGTACCGAATACACGCAGTTGCTGTACATCCCGTCCAAGGCGCCGCACGATCTGTGGAATCGCGACAAGAAGGCGGGCATCAAGCTCTACGTGAAACGTGTGTTCATCATGGATGATGCCGAGGCCCTGATGCCGGTGTATCTGCGCTTTGTGAAAGGGGTTGTTGATTCCGCCGATCTGCCGCTCAATGTATCGCGCGAGCTGCTGCAGGAAAGCCGTGACGTGAAGTCCATCCGCGAAGGCAATACGCGCCGTGTGTTGACCATGCTCGACGATCTGGCATCCAGCGGAGATGACACCGAGAAGGAAAAATACGCGAACTTCTACCGCGAATTTGGCGCTGTGCTGAAAGAAGGTCTGGGCGAAGATTTCGCGAATCGCGACAAGCTGGCCAAGCTGCTGCGATTTGCCTCGTCCGGCGTCTCGCGCGAGGGCGATGAGCCGAAGACCGTTCTGCCGGGGGAAATGACCTCGCTGACAGACTACAAATCGCGCATGAAGGAAGGTCAGGAGGCGATCTACTACATCACAGCCGACACGCTCGCGGCAGCGAAGAACAGCCCCCAGCTTGAGGTATTCCGCAAGAAGGGCATCGAGGTCCTGTTGATGACGGACCGGGTTGACGAATGGGCGTTGCAATTCCTCTATGAATTCGATGGTACGCAGCTGCAATCGGTTGCCAAGGGTGCTGTCGATCTGGGCAAGCTGCAGGACGAGGCAGAAAAGAAGGCGGCTGACGAAGCTGCGGAAGCTTTCAAGCCAATTCTCGAAAAATTGAAAGCCGCGCTTAAAGACAAAGCCGAGGATGTGCGCGTGACGACACGCCTCGTGGATTCTGCGGCATGCCTCGTTGCGCAGGATGGTGGCATGTCCAACCAGCTGGCGCGAATGCTCAAGCAGGCAGGACAGCAGGCGCCGGACAGCAAGCCCGTGCTCGAAGTGAATGCGGAGCATGCGCTGGTGAAAAAGCTGGAAGCCTCCTCAGACAACGAGCCCCTGTTTGCCGATCTGGCACACATCCTGTTTGACCAGGCGCTACTGGCCGAAGGCGGTCTGCCGGACGATCCGGCGGCTTATGTGAAGCGGGTGAATGCGTTGCTGGTTTAGCATCTTTACGGCAGCGGTCACGTTGTCGATCTTGAGGTTCGACGACGGACACGGGACGATAATGCGTTCATGTTGAACTTCGAGAATCGCTTCGTGCGCGCTCTGCCAGGTGACCCAAACCCGGCTAACCACTCACGTCAGGTGCATGGCGCCTTCTGGTCGCGAGTCGCGCCGGCGCGCGTCTCGGCGCCTCAACTGCTCGCGTATTCAGCGGAAACTGCGGCTCTTCTCGGTCTGAGCAGCGCACAAATGCAATCTTCTGAACTGCTGGATGCGCTTTCGGGTAATGGCGTATTGCAAGGCATGGAAACCTACGCCACGGCCTATGGTGGGCATCAGTTTGGCAACTGGGCCGGGCAACTCGGTGATGGGCGCGCCATTCTGCTTGGCGAAGCGGTGACCAAATCCGG
>CAYMSY010000440.1:0-3053 GCA_964393195.1 uncultured Alcaligenaceae bacterium
ATCGAGAGCGTGCCGGAATAGGCGGCGTCCTCGGCGGCATTGCGCCCGTCATTGACGCCGGAGAGCACGAGGTCGGGCGTACCGCCGTCGCGGAATAGCACCGTCATCGCCGCCACCACGCAATGGCTGGAGCGCGCCGTCATCGGCCTCAATCTCTGCCCATTTGCCAAGGCGGTCCACGTCAAGGGACAGATTCGCTACGTGGTGAGCGACGCGGTGACACCCGAGGCATTGGCCGAAGAACTGGCGCGCGAACTGGAATTTCTGGCCGAAGCAAGTGTGGAAAAGGTCGACACCACGCTGCTGATTCATCCCGGCGTGTTGCAGGACTTTCTGGACTTCAATGACTTCCTCGACGTTGCAGACGGGCTGGTGGAAGAGCTGGAGCTGGATGGCATCCTTCAGGTCGCGAGTTTTCATCCGCAATTCCAGTTTGAAAACACCGACGTGGACGACATCACCAATTACACGAACCGATCGCCCTACCCGACGCTGCATTTGCTGCGCGAAGACAGCGTCGAGCGCGCTGTTGCCGCATTCCCCGAAGAACTGGAAATCGCCAGCGCCAATATCGAGACGCTGGAAAAGCTGGGCCACGATGGCTGGCGCGCGCTGGGGCTCAGCAAGCCGGAGTGACGTGCACATTTGCCTGTTTTTCAGGCAATGACATTCCCCTGTCCTGAACTGTGCCCGAATCTTTTTTTGCGGCGCAGCGCAACTGTTGCGCTTTTCAGACGGAAAAACTGCGTTTTTCGACCGGCTTGCCGCACAGGGCGCGAATTTTCACGAAACAACTTTTCGCTACAACCCCTATTTAAATGGGCATAGCGCGCTATTTTGTCAAAAGTCGATATTTAGCTATTTACGCTGTTTAGCCCATTGTGAATGGTACTTTCCGTGGAAAGCTGTCAGTCGTTTTGGTCTCTCCCGCCGTGCTGTGTGCCCTGCCCCGGAAGCATTCACCGCGTCGCCGCAAAAAAATATCGCAGCGGTGCATCCAAAGACGTGACTCGATCGTAGTGAAGATAGTGGCGCTCAGCTTGCGCCCTGCCATTCACACGATCACGAATCACCTCAGGAGTCTCTTCATGACACGCAAATCCCTTTCCTCGGCGCTGGCAACCACCGCCGTCGCCTCTGTGCTCGCCGCCTGCGCAACCGCACAAATGGCCCCGATGTACGACCAGTCAGCGCTGCCTGACGCGGTGAAAGTGCCGGCGGGCAACAAAGTGGCCATGGAAACCGTTGGTGTCGGTGAAATCACCTACGAATGCCGCGACAAGAAGGATGCCGCAGGCCAGTACGAATGGGTATTCGTCGGCCCCGAAGCCGCCCTCAATGACCGCAGCGGCAAAACGATCGGCAAATACTACGGCCCGCCCGCCACCTGGGAAAACATGGACGGCTCCAAGCTGACCGGCGCCCAGGTCGCCGTTGCACCCGCCGGTGCCGGCAACATCCCGTCGCAACTGGTGAAAGCCAACCCGGCGATGGGCGCTGGTGCGATGACCGGCGTCACCTACATCCAGCGTGTAGCCACCAAAGGCGGCGTGGCCCCGGCGGCGGCATGTGATGCCGGCAGCAAGGGCAAGAAGGAAATCGTCAAGTACCAGGCCGACTACATCTTCTACAAAGCGTCGTAATCGCCCACGATCACGCAACGACCGATCACCCGCACGAGGGGGTGACCACGCGGAGCGGTCCGCGTGGCGCACAAAAGGCAGGCTCGGCAACGCGTGGGGCAGCGAATTCTGGTTATCATCGTCGGCGGCAGTGGCGGGGACGCATCCCTCCCTCTGTAGTTCACGCCCGGACGCCGACGAAACCCATTTTCTGGACCACGCCCGCCTTGCCTGCCACCCTGCCCCCTGATCCATTTGATTTTGAGTCTGCCCTCGCCAATTGCGCGAAGGGCGACCGTTCCGCACTCCACCGCCTTTATCAACACGAAAGCCGCCGTCTGCTTGGCGTGGCGCTGCGCATCGTGCGTGAGCGTGCGCTGGCGGAGGACGTGCTGCACGACGCCTTCATGAACATCTGGACCAAAGCAGCAAGTTTCGACGCTATGCGCGGTTCCGGTCGTGGCTGGATTCACAGCATCGTGCGCAATCAGGCGCTGACCGTCGTGCGCACGAGCGGCCGCGAGGTGTCGGCGGACGAGGAAGCCATAGAGGCACTTGAGGCCGAATCGGTTGCAGGCGCTGCACCGATGGCGGAGATGTTTGAGGTCCAGGCGGACATTGGCCGTCTCGACGAATGCCTGCAGGCGCTCGACACGCCGAAACGCAACAGCATCCTCTACGCCTACGTCGACGGTTGCTCGCACGGCGAAATTGCGCAACGTCTCAACGCGCCGCTCGGCAGCGTCAAGGCATGGATTCGCCGCGGTCTGCTCTCGTTGCGGGAGTGCATGGCGTGAGCAATGATCTGAACAAATCGTCCGATGACATTCAGCATCTCGCGGGGGAGTACGTGCTCGGCACGCTCTCGGCTGCGAGTCGCGCCGGTGTTGAGGCGCGCATGGTGAACGACGCCGCACTGCGCATGGCAGTTGAGCAGTGGCAGGAGAAACTTGCGCCGCTGGCCGCGATGGTTGAACCGATGGAGCCGTCACCACAACTGTGGACACGCATCGAAGCATCGGTTGCAGCGCAGGTCGAAGCAAAGCAACGCTCCGCCGTGCCGGGACATCCGATTGAGTCGGCGATCAGCCCGGACACAGGCTGGTGGAATAACCTGCGCCTGTGGCGCGGTCTGGCCGCAACCGGATTTGCCGCAACCGTGCTGATGGGGCTGGTCGTTGTCACCCGGCTCGCGCAACCGCCCGCGCCGGGCTACATGGTCGTGCTGGTCGGACCACAGGACAAATCGCCGGGCTGGGTCGTGCAGGCCGGAACCAATTCGCAACAGGCGCGCCTGATTCCGCTCGGAAAAATGGAAGTCCCGGGCGACAAGTCGTTGCAGTTCTGGACCAAGGGCGACGACTGGAAAGGCCCGGTCTCGCTCGGCCTGGTGCGCCCCGGCGAGTCGAAAGAAGTGTCGCTAGACAAGCT
>CAYMSY010000441.1:0-330 GCA_964393195.1 uncultured Alcaligenaceae bacterium
GGGTTTGCGCGTGAATTTGTAGGCGCCGTGGCTGGTGCCGATGGCGATGGCCAGCGCGTCGAGTTGCGTAGCCTTGACGAATTGCGCGGCTTCTTCCGGGTCGGTCAGCAGTTGGTCGTGGCCCAGCTTGCCTTCGGCGCCGACGCCATCTTCCTCGCCAGCCTCGCCGGTTTCCAGCGAACCGAGACAGCCGAGTTCGCCTTCGACCGTGACCCCGACTTTGTGTGCCATGTCGACCACCTTGCGCGTGACCTCGACGTTGTAGTCAAAGTTGGCCGGTGTCTTGCCGTCTTCCTTGAGCGAGCCGTCCATCATCACCGAGGTGAAGCC
>CAYMSY010000441.1:340-3046 GCA_964393195.1 uncultured Alcaligenaceae bacterium
GTACTTGCGTGCTCCGGCGCTGGCCTGCAGGATCACCGGCGCGCCGACCTCGTCAGCCGCCGCCATCACGGCCTGTACCTGCTCCAGATTGTTGACGTTGAATGCCGGAATACCGTAGCCGTTCTCGGCGGCGTGGTCGAGCAGTTCGCGCATGGAAACGAGAGCCATTTTTGTCCCTTGGTGGTGTCGGTAGTTTGTTGTAGCCCTCTATTTTATTCGGCTGTGGCCCGACGGCTGCGCAATCGCTGAACAACATGTCCCACGCTGACGCCGAGCAGGATGGCCCACTCAAGCGGTATCACCAGGGTTGCCACAAAGGTTGCCACCAGCGTAATGCGCTCGAACTTGTCAGACAACAGGTAGCGGATCTCGCGACGGTCGACCAGATTCCATGCGACGAGGAAGAGGATCGCCGCGACGGCGGCCAGCGGCAGGTAGCGTGCCAGCGGCGCGACGAACATCAGGATGGCAATCAGGAACAGCGCGGCGCAGATCGCTGAAAACGGCGTCGATGCGCCGGCCGCCATATTGACGCCGGAACGGTTGAACGAGCCACTCGCCGGATAGGACGAAACGAAAGATCCGATGACGTTGGCAAGCCCCTGCCCAAAGAACTCCTGATTGCCGTCCAACGGTTCGCCGCGGCGCCTGGCCAGCGCCTGTGCGATCGAGACTGCCTCCGCGAGCGCGAGCATCGTCATCGCGATGGAGGGAATGAGCAACGCGGTCAGCGTTTCCGGCGACAGATCGGGCGCCGACAGCGGCGGGATTGCGCCCGGCAGGGCATCGACCGTCCTGATGACAAGCGCCGGATCGATCCAGTGCGCGAATGCCGCAACCAGGCTGCCGACAATTACCGCAACCAGCATCGCTGGCAGGTAGCGATTCAGCGGCTGCCACAGCAGCGCCGCGACAAGGGTCAGGCAGCCGATCGCCACGCTGACGCCCTGTATTTGTGTGATGTGAGTGCCGAACTCCATGACGGTTCGTGCCACGGACGCACCGCGCGGGATGTCGACGCCGAAGAAATTGCGAATTTGCGAATTCACGATCAGCACAGCGGCGCCAGCCGTGAAACCGACGATCACCGTATGTGAAACGTAGTTGATGAGCCGCCCGGCTCTGGCCAGAGCCAGCAGCAACTGCCACATGCCTACCATGAAGGCGAGCGTGATCACGAGCTGCACATAGCGCGCGGATTCGGGTTGTGCGAGCGGTGCCATGATCGCGAGCACGGTCAGCGAAATCGCGTTTGCCGGGCCAGTGACCATCACCCGTGATGAACCAAACAGTGCTGCGATGATGCAGGGCACCATCGCGGAATAGAGGCCGTATGCAGGCGGCATGCCGGCAAGTGTGGCAAACGCGACACCCTGCGGCAGCACAACGATGGCGCCGGTCAAGCCGGCAAGAATGTCGGCGCGCAGAACGCGACCGTCGCGCAACAGCGGCAGCCAGAGCAGAAACGGAAAATAGCGCGCTAGTTGTCCCCTCGCCCCTTGCGGGAGAGGACTAGGGTGAGGGGGCCGTTGCATGAGCTGGTAGCTGAAAACGATCAGACACGTTGCTGCCCGTGATAAAGCCGTACCACGTGCTCTGCTTCCGCGAAGAACAACCAGCGTTCAACCAGCAGGCCGACGAGGCAAGTGACGGACGCGGCCCAGAACCACTGGGTGAACCAGCACAACAAGAGCGGAATGATGAAGCCGCAAAGAATGGCGATCCAGCGCAGCGTACGTGCCCGCTCGCGAGCAAGTGCGAAACCGAATTCATTGGTCAGGAAGGTGCCATGCGTATGACCGACATCCAGCAGTCGCACCTTGCCCTGCTGGAAGCCCAGCGCATCGTTGATCGAATGAGATCGGCGCGGATGCTTCATCAGATACGCGATGTAGAAAACGCAGCCAACGGCCAACAGCAGAATCGCCACCATCGGCTTGCCAACCGGTCCGACCCCGGCAGGACGCAACGACAGCACAGCAGGCAGCAGCACCGCGCCGCTCATCAGACCGAACAGCACGTATTTCGCTGGTGTCATCCAGGTATTCCAGCGCGGAATGGTCTTGAGGCAGCCGTAGATCATGCCGGTACAAAACAGGATGCCAATGGCAATCGCAATCAGTAGCCACAGCGTGAGCGGTGTGACTTGCGGTAAACCTGAATTCAGGGCGTACAGATGAAGCGCTGCAACCGGATACAACGCAATCGCCAGCAAACCCTCACGCGAAAGCCAGGACGTGCGCCAGCGCGTGAGCGAATGAATCGCATTCTTGCGGTTGGCCAGATGCAGCGTCGACGAGATCAAACCGGCGGTGATCAACGCCGCTGCGATCAACGCACCTTTGTAGAACGTCGTCGCATCCATGCGGATGTGATCGGCCATGAGCGAGGCGATCAGCAGCCACACCAGCAGACCCAGCCCGGCACCCGAAGAGACCGTAAAGAAGATAACCGAAAGCGCGGGTTTCACAGTTGGATCAACCGGTTCACAAACGCCTTCGCCTTCTCGCTCAAGCCTTGTCGCAGCGGCAATGCGGTCGGCACTTCAACCGGCTTGCGCGGCGATAGGTAGGCGTTGGTCGGCTTGTAACCAAGATCATCGAGCATCGATTGCCGACCACGTGATGCAGCGAGCTGCGACACTTTTGACTGCGCGTCATCATAGTCGCCGAAGTGCCGTGCATGCGCCGGACAGGCCAGCACGCA
>CAYMSY010000442.1:0-240 GCA_964393195.1 uncultured Alcaligenaceae bacterium
TGAAAACGAGCTGATCAAGAAGGTAAAGGCTTACCTGAAAGATCACGACACCACTGGTCTCGACATCCAGATCATGTCGCAGACGCGCGCGATGCGCTACTCCCTGGAGCGTGTGATCCGGGGTCTCGACACCATCTCGGTGACCGGAAACATCCTGCGTGACTATCTCACCGATCTGTTCCCGATCATGGAACTCGGCACCAGCGCCAAGATGCTCTCCAGCGTGCCGCTGATGGCGGG
>CAYMSY010000442.1:250-3035 GCA_964393195.1 uncultured Alcaligenaceae bacterium
ACCGAAGCACGTGCAGCAACTGGTGCAGGAAAACCGCCTGCGCTGGGATTCACTCGGTGAATTCCTCGCCCTGGCTGTCAGCCTTCAAGACACGGGCATCAAGACGGGCAATGAGAAAGCAAAAATTCTCGCCAAAACGCTAGATGCAGCCACCGGAAAACTGCTCGACAACAACAAGAATCCGTCGCCCAAAACCGGCCAGCTTGACAATCGCGGCAGCCAGTTCTACCTCGCCATGTACTGGGCGCAGGAACTTGCGGCGCAGACCGACGACACGGCGCTTGCTGCCCGCTTTGCACCATTGGCGAAAGCTCTTAGCGACAACGAGAAAATCATCGTTGCCGAGTTCGCAACGGTGCAGGGAAAACCGGTCGACATCGGTGGTTACTACATGGCGGACGTCGAGAAGGTGAACGCCGTAATGCGTCCGAGCAAGACGCTCAATGCGGTGTTGGCAGGCGCCTAGCGCCCCACTGTTTTTCTAGCGTCAACTTGCAGCGGCCGCCTTTGGGCGGCCGTTGTTTTTTTGTATCGGCGGAATAATTTATGCGGGCGATGAGCCTGGAGTCGCATAGCGATTGACGAACCGTGCTGCCAGCGGGTACGGATAAAAATCCTCGAGTACGCCCGCCCGAATGCGCTCCTGTCGCGCGCGCCAGAAATCGGCCTTGAGCAGGTCGCCATGGTGTTTGAGGAAGGGCGTACGGATACGCGGATTGGTCAGCAGAAAGCGGCCGAATTCCTCCGGAAAAATATCCATGCGTCCGACGGAGTACCAGGGTTCACCGGACATTTCATCCTCGAAGCTGGGAGCCGGAGGAATGTCACGAAAATTGCAATCAGTGAGGTATTCGATCTCGTCGTAGTCATAGAAAACAACGCGGTCGTAGCGCGTAACGCCGAAGTTCTTGTACAGCATGTCGCCCGGGAAAATGTTGGCGGCGGCAAGCTCGCGAATGGCATTGCCATACTCGCGGATCGCCGCGTCCGCGCGCTCATCGTTGACACGGTCAAGATACAAATTCAACGGCTCCATGCGCCGTTCGATGTAGAGGTGCTTGATGATGACCTCGTCACCTTCGTCGACGATCATTGACGGTGCGAGGTCTTTCAGTTCCGCCATCAGTGCCGGGTCGAAGCGCTCACGCGGCAGCGCCACATTGGAAAACTCCAGCGTATCGGCCATGCGGCCCACGCGGTCATGCTGCTTCACCAGCAGGTACTTGTTGAGCACGAGGGCGCGATCCGTCTCTTTCGGCGGTGCGATTTTGTCCTTGATGATCTTGAACACGTAGGGATATGACGGCATGGTGAACACCGCCATCACAAGACCGCGAATTCCCGGTGCGACAATGAATTGATCGGCGGAATGCCGCAGATGGCTGATGAGATCGCGATAGAACATCGTCTTGCCCTGTTTTTGCAGACCAAGCATGGTGTAAAGCTCGCTCTTAGGCTTGCCGGGCATGATGCTGCGCAGGAATTGCACGTAGGCTGAAGGTACCTCCATGTCCACCAGAAAGTACGCGCGGTTCAGGCTGAAAAGCTGGCTGATGCGGGCGCTGTCGAGAACGATGGTATCGACGTACAACTGCTTGTCGGCGCCGTGCAGTACCGGTATCGCGAATGGGTATTCGACGTGGCCGTTGACCACCTTGCCAACGATGTACGCTGCCTTGTTGCGATAGAACGGGCTGCCGAGTATCTGCAGTTGAAAATTCGCTTGCGCAGGCGGTAGCGTACCGCCCAGATGCTCGGTCGCAGCCCGTTCGATCCAGCGCGCATCGCGATCAACATCGGCGAACGGGGTAATCCAGTTGATGTCGCGCAGCACTTGCGCGAACGTCGCTGCCAGACTATCCGACGCCGGGTAGTAGCTGCGATAGGTCGGTGGCTCGGCCTCAATCATTTCGACCGAAATCGCCGGACGAAAAAAGATGAATTCGTTGTGAAAGTAGGAATGGTGCAGCAGTCTGCAACTGACCGAGTTGAAGAAAGTTTCAGCCAGCTCGGGCTGCTTGTGGTCGAGCAGTATGCCGGTATAGGCAAGCTTCACGGCACGCCACATATCCTCCGCCAGCTCGGCATCCGCGAACTCGCGTTCAATCGCAAGCGTGGTCTCGTCAACACGGTCGTCGTAAAAGCGGATGCGCTCGCGCGTGAGCGCCTGGCTCGCATGCCAGTCCGCACGCTCAAATGCGTCACGCGCACGACGACCACAGTCGCGAAACAGTGCGTAGTGCCGGTCAAAGCCCGCCAGCAGCGTGCTGGCAATACGCTGCGGCAGACTTTGCGGGATAGGTGGTGACAGGGGCATGCCAAAAAATCGGGTGACTTCCGGGATAATGGTAAGACAAACATGCAACCTGTTTCGGAGATCTGCACCATGAGCGCATCAAGCCCAACTTCGCATATCAAGGTTCCCGCTGGTCAAAAAATTGTTCCGGGCCAACCGACACCTGACTATCCGATCATCCCCTTCATAGAAGGCGATGGCATTGGCGTCGACATCACACCAGTCATGCAAAAAGTGGTCGATGCCGCTGTGGCCAAAGCCTACGGCGGCAAAAAGAAAATCGCCTGGATGGAGATTTTTGCAGGCGAAAAATCGACACGACTTTACGGTGGCGATGTGTGGATGCCGGCGGAGACGCTACAGGCCTGCAAGGACTACTCGGTATCCATCAAGGGGCCGATGACGACGCCGGTCGGCGGCGGCATCCGCTCGCTCAATGTGGCGTTGCGCCAGGAGCTGGATTTGTATCAGTGCGTGCGTCCGGTGCGC
>CAYMSY010000443.1:0-623 GCA_964393195.1 uncultured Alcaligenaceae bacterium
GTCGGCGATGCGCGGCGAGTCGACCACGTCGCGGAACAGGCCACGCACCTTGTTCGGCTTGTGCAGCTTGTTCGCCGTGTCCGGGTCGTACTCGGCCGAGTTGATGACGCGGGCGGTGCCGCCGTACGACAGCGGGCCGAGCCAGATGGCCGGGCGCAGGTCGAGGAAGTCGTTGTTGCCCACGCCCTTCTGGGCGGCCAGCTTCACGCGGGCCGCGTCGATCGTCTCGACGGTGGGCGCACCCGCCGACTCAAGGTTGCCGTGCTCGTTCGAGAACAGCGCGAAGCCGTCGCCCATCACCGGGTTCGAGGCCAGGTAGGCGTAGACGTCGGCCTCGACGGGCTGCTCGCGCCACGACAGGTCGGCGCACTCATGTTTCCGCTCGCGCAACGCTACATCGAGCGAACGGTGCTGGTCACTGACGACGCGATCCGCAACGCGCAAAAAACGCTGTGGCAGACGCTACGCGTGGTCGCGGAACCCGGTGGCGCAGCGGCATTCGCAGCACTGCAAAGCGGCGCGTACGCCACAAAACCCGGCGACCGCATCGGCATTCTTCTCTGCGGTGCCAACACCGACGCTGTTCATTTCTCCTCCTGACCCGATACTGTTCGGTTACGCGC
>CAYMSY010000443.1:633-2742 GCA_964393195.1 uncultured Alcaligenaceae bacterium
CATCCACTCAAATTCCGTTCGGGCTGAGCCCGTCGAAGCCTCGTGGTCAACCACCAACGCTACGACAGGCTCAGCGCGAACGGCACTAAATATTGCCTCCTGATCCCGAAAGCAAAGCCATGACACAAGACATCGACGCCCGCCTGATCGAACTCGGCATCACATTGCCAACGCCCGCCGCGCCCATCGGCAATTTCGTGCCCTGCGTGCAGAGCGGCAACACGCTCTACGTGTCGGGACAAGTGCCGCGTATCGACGGCAAGCTCGCCTTCGTCGGCAAGGTCGGTCGTGAGCTGACCGCCGACGAGGCGAAGGAAGCAGCTCGCGTTTGCGCATTGGCGGTGCTCTCGCTGGTGAAGGCGCACCTCGGCACGCTCAATCGCGTGAGCAAGTTCTGCATGGTGCAGGGCTTCGTCAACGCGGTGCCGGAATTCACCGATCACCCCGCGGTCATCAACGGTGCGTCGGATTTGCTCGTGCAACTGTTCGGCGACAATGGCAAACATGCGCGTTTCGCGCTGGGCGCTGGTTCACTGCCGGGCAACGTGGCTGTCGAGATCGCTGCTGTACTCGAAGTGAATTAACGGCGGCACGTCATCGAGATCACACCCGATGATCAGGTCCGATAACGGCGAGTATTTTTCGGTTCCGGCGCATACGATTCATCGTCGATCAATCAACGAAAGAATCGGTAATGAGCCCCAAAGAAACTGTCGCCGCACTCTATGCCGCCTATGCGTCGGGCGATCCGGCACGGATCACCGAACTGCTGCATGAGGACGTCATCTGGGTGGCACCTGCGGGCAACGCGACGCAGGTAGCGCTCGGGTTGGGCGATGCGTCCGACGCGGGCGCGCCGCGCGGCAACAACGATCTTGGCCGCTCGCTAATCGTGCAATTCATGGCGCATAATTTTTCGCGCCTTTTCCTGAATGCGAAGAACGAGTTTCGCTCGATGATCGCCGAAGGCTCCCTGGTGATCACCGAGCACCGCCTGTCAGCACAACTGCCGAACGGACGCGACTATGTGAACGACTATTGCTTCGCCTACGAAGTGCGCGACGGCAAGGTCGTGAAAATTCGCGAGAATATGGATACGCGCGGCGGCTGGTTTCAGGTCTTCGGAAATGACGCGCCGAGCAAATTGCTTGAGTTCGCGGAGCGATAAAAGCGCGATAGGAAGCACGATAATAAAATTTGATGTCCGATTGCAGCGAGCATTTGCAGCGCGCCGCACTTACGCTTTGCTCTGAACACTCGTTTCATCTTCAAAGCGTATCGAAGGATCTCCCGCATGAATGTCGTTCTCCTCCACGGCAGCTGGCACGGCGCCTGGTGCTGGCACAAAGTCGTGCCCCATTTGCAGTCGCGCGGTCATCACGTACACGTGCCTGATCTGCCCGCACATGGCCGCCACTGGCGCTTCGCACGCGGTCGCACGACGCTCGCGTCGATGGCGGCGCACGTGTGCGAGACGCTTGACGCGCTCGATGAGCCAGCTTTGCTTGTGGCACACAGTCGCGGCGGCATCGTTGCTTCAACGGTGGCTGAGTTGCGACCGAGCAAGCTGGCGGGCGTCGCCTATCTCGCCGCTTACATGCTGCGCAACGGCGAACGCGTTGCCGATTTTTTTCGCAAGGACAAGGAATCGCTGGTTTCGCGCAGCATCCGCATCAGCAAAGCGACCCTGACCGACAGCCTGCCCGATGCGGCTCAGCGCGCGGCGCTCTATGCTGATTGCGCAGACGCCGACGTGGAGCTTGCGCGACTGTTGTTGACGCCCGAACCGTGGCTGCCCGCGTTAACGCGGCTCAAGCTGTCCGAAAAGAACTACGGCTCGGTGCGCCGGCACTACATCGAACTTACGCAGGATCGGGCGGTGACCATCGCGTTGCAACGGCAGATGATCGCGGCATCGCCGTGCGCCTCGGTGTCATCGATTGAGTCTAGTCACTCCGCCTATTTTTCAAGGCCGGAAGAACTGGCAGACAGCATTCACAACATCGCTGAACGGTCTGTGTGATGCGATTTCGCTAGTCCCACCAATCAACTGGTCAGCGTCTTG
Source organism: uncultured Alcaligenaceae bacterium (assembly GCA_964393195.1). Lineage (GTDB taxonomy): Bacteria > Pseudomonadota > Gammaproteobacteria > Burkholderiales > Casimicrobiaceae > Casimicrobium. The sequence goes on from CAYMSY010000443.1 coordinate 2,699, forward strand.
GCAATGCGGTTAAATGAGGGAGATTCCCGTCGCCCGAGGTCACA
>CAYMSY010000443.1:2752-3034 GCA_964393195.1 uncultured Alcaligenaceae bacterium
TTGCGCGATTGCTGTTGACGCCCGAACCATCCCTGCCCGCACTGACGCGGCTCAAGCTGTCCGAAAGGAACTACGGCTCGGTGCGCAGGCACTACATAGAACTCACGCAGGATCGGGCGGTGACCATCGCGCTGCAACGCCAAATGATTGCGGCGTCGCCATGCGCATCGGTGTCATCGATTGAGTCTAGCCATTCCGCCTATTTTTCGAGGCCGGAAGAACTGGCGAACTGCATTCACGCCATCGCAGGGCAGTCGGTGATGTGATTTCTGGAGTCACATT
>CAYMSY010000444.1:0-1575 GCA_964393195.1 uncultured Alcaligenaceae bacterium
GCTTCGGCAGTCGCCAGCGCGGCCTGCGCCTGCAGCAACTGCGCGCGCAGATCGTTGTCATCGAAGGTGATGAGCAATTGGCCCGTCTTCACGGCATCGCCTTCGCGAACCAGCACGTTTTCGACGCGCGCTGTCAGTGTTGCAGCGAGCTCGGTGCGCGCAACGCTCGCGACGCGCGACGAGAAGACCAGCGAATGCTGAATCGGACCGGCCGTAACGGTTGCGACTTCGGCGGCCGTGCCGCGCCACCAGACGAGGCTCGCAGCGAGCGCCACGGCGACCAGCACCATTACCGACACAAGCCATCCTTTCGGACGCGACGTGCCCGTCTTTTGCCACCATGTCATGCTGTGTTTCGCCTCGATGTATGGGAATCAGGACGCGAAGCTTAGCCCGCCGACGCTAACCATCGTTTGATTTGCCGCCAAATAAGGCGTCAAAGTCGTCCGCTGCCGCCGATTTCGTTGCCTTGCCGGTGCGTTTGCCGGAGTACGCCTCTTCGATCTTGTCTTCGAAGAAACTGTTGGGCGACGGCGAGGCCATGAGCTGGCGATATGTCTCCGGCGACACCGATTTGTATTCGTAGATGTCGCCGTTCACGAATTCGATTTCCATCACCCGCATGCGTTCGTCATAGCCGGCGGCGCGGAGTTTGCTGGATTTGAGGGGCTTTCGATCCATGCGGTGATTATGCAGACCCTTTCGCTGGGCAGGGGCTCGTTATAGTCGATAAACTTTTTGACGAAAGTCAATTAGAACGGGGCTTAGGGTTGCAAATGGCATAAAGTCGACTTTCGTAAATTTTATTACCTAAGCCCTACTCAATAAGCCCGACAACAAAAAGCTGTATGGGCGATCGTTGTTCCGAAAACTCTTGATTTGATGTTGTTGAACACGGTGAATCCGATACAGTCGGAATCAGCGCGAGCACAGCGTGGCGCAGTACGGCTAACCAGATTGCCGCGCAAAAACTGATTGTTACTTTCGGGGGTACTTCGTGAAACACATCACAGCATCTCGGCTCTGGTCGGGCATGGTCGTCGCATTTTCTCTGTTGGGCAGCGTCGCCCAGGGACAAACTTTCAACGCCACGGGCACGGGTGCCATTCCTGACTCGCCCAACGGCACTTGCTGGGCGACCGCGGGTACGCCGCTTTCCATGCCGATCGCAGTGTCCGGAGTGGGTGGGGCAATTACCAATCTATCGGTTTCCCTCACGATGACACACACTTGGGTCGCAGACTTGAATGTGACATTGACCGCACCAGGTGGCAGTCCCAGCTTCACGATTTTTGGACGCACCGGTTCGGCCGGTGGCAGTAACTGCGGTTACTCTTCGAATTTGAGCGGTACCTACGTCTTCGCTGACCCCTCCGTCACATCCAACAACTGGTGGACGGCCGCCAATGTGAGCGACGCTTCAAACATTGCGATCGGAACCTACTTCACGACGCCGCTCGGGGCGCCTGCAGGGGCGGTGCCGACAGCGGGAACCGCGTTCAACGCGGCATTCGCTGCGCTCACGCCAGCTCAGATCAACGGCACCTGGACGCTGACGATAACGGACAACACCAG
>CAYMSY010000444.1:1675-3029 GCA_964393195.1 uncultured Alcaligenaceae bacterium
ACTGTCGGGACGACTGGCAACATGACCCTGTCGGCGAGTATCGCGACGGCGGGTAGCGGCAGTGGCGCCGCTGCGACCACCACCACCACGTGCTCACCAGTTAGCGCGCCTTTCGCGGGCTTTACGGGCAGCGTTTCAGCGGTGGGAGGTGGCGCGATCTCCGGTAGCCCGCTCACGGGGACCTGTACGCTGGGTGCGAGCGCCGCGACGCAAACGTTGTCGTGTTCGGAGAATCGCGGTGGAACGCCGACGCCGGTCAGTTTTCAGCTGAGTTGCCCCGCAGGCACGCTCTTGCCGGCACAGATCAGCAGCACGCCAGCCGCCGGCCCGATTACATTTGGCACCGTCGGAGTCTCCGCGTCCAGCAGCAGGACGATTTCGATCACCAACGCGGCTGGAGTCAATTCCAACGATCTTATCGTGAGTGGTTGTTCATTCAGCCCAGCGGGGCAGGGGTTCAGTTTGGCAGGTGTCCCGAGCCTTTCACTTGCGCCGGGTGCGTCCGGCTCGATCGTTGTGAACTACTCGCCGCTTATCTCTGGCGTCGCAAATGCATCAACGCTTACCTGCAATGTTGGCAATGTCACCGGTATCAGTACGATCTCTTGGACGCTGGCCGGTAACGCGCAAATCACAAATGTGCCTACACTCAGTGCCGGTGCTCTTGCGGCCCTGCTGGTCTTGCTCGGCGGACTTGGATTGGCGCTCACACGTCGCTTCAGGTAATTCGGGTAATCGCGTCGCGCGTGGTGATGCGCGAGAGCAAGACAAAAGGGGCCATCTGGCCCCTTTTTATTTTCGTCCGTCGCGGAGTTTGCGATTGAGACTGCTGCCGGGGGCCGCATCGACTGCCCGGCACACGTGCGATGACAATCCCACCGTGCGAGAACCTCCGGGCAACACTTGCGAATATGTGCCCGCCGCTGCGTCTTCAAAAGGTGCGATGAAGTGTTAACCGCGGCAGCTCCGATGTCACGCACTTGGTTGGTTTGGCTAGCGACAACGATCACAGGTTGCACTTCGCCGTGCCGGCATCGGTCAGCGCCGATCCTGCCGCCGCGACGAATTGCCAGCCGTAGTCACCATCGCGCAGGTCAAAGCGAACGAGGCCAAATTGCCCGCTCGAGCGCACGACGCTGTTGGGTTGAGGCACAGCATTGAAACCATACGGGCCAGCGCCACCGGTGCCGATCACGAAGGCGCGAATGCCACGCACGTCAGCCTGTTGTGCCGGTGTCTGCGGCGCGAATCGTTCGTAGGTGTGGTCGTGGCCATTGAGCACCATGTCCACCCTGAACTCGTGCAGCGTGTTCCAGATATCGGCCGACAGCGGATCGTTGCCGTGACCCGCAGA
>CAYMSY010000445.1:0-3014 GCA_964393195.1 uncultured Alcaligenaceae bacterium
ATTGCAACACGACAGCTCAGCACAGCTCAGGACAACGGACAAACCGTGCGCAACGACACTGGCGTGCGCCTTCGCGAAACATCCTATGATGAACGAGCATGGCAAACCAGCGTTCAACTCGGCAAACGCGTTGCGCTGTCAGACCGTTGGTCACAGAAAATCACCTATGGCATCGACTACACCGCGACCGACATTACGAGCCAGTTCGACGGGTACGATCCTGCGCCGTTGCCCCGATATGTGCCGAAGAAGTACTTTCCGGATACGCGCGACGGTATGGCCGGGTTCTACGCACAGTCAGAAATCAGCGATGGCAGCTGGCGGATAACGCCGGGTATCCGTTTTGAGCATTTTGCGTTACGTGTATTAAGTCAAAACGGTTACTCACCACCCGCACCTGTGCCGGGAAAGTCGCTCTCGGGTTCCAATACTTCACCAAAATTGGGCATCGTCTTTCACCCGACGTCCCAGTGGACGATCTTCGGCAACTATGCCAGCGGCTTCCGTGCGCCGAACGCGACACAGATCAATGGTTTTGTCGAAAATCCGACACCGACGACGTTTGTGCGGCTGCTGGCGAACCCCGACCTGAAGCCTGAAACCAGCCGGAATCTCGAAGTCGGCGTCCGGGCACAACTAAATCGTCTGCAGCTGGATGTCGCGGCCTTTGGCGGACGTTTCAACAATCTCATTGTTGACAAAAAACCACTTGGCGGAGTGGGGGTCGTCGGTGATCCCCTGCTGTTTCAGACGGTCAACGTCAACCATGCAAAAGTTCAGGGATTCGAGGTGCGAGGCCATTTCGACTGGGGCGACGTTGCCGGCGGTTCACTCAGCACTTCACTCGCTTACGGCCAGACGCGCGGCAGCGATCGCGACACGGGTCTCGCCTTGAACTCGATCGATCCGTCCAAGCTGATGCTCGGACTCAAGTACGAACGTTCCGACTGGGACATCCGGCTGGATGCCACGCAACATGCTGCCAAGACCGAGGGCGATCTCGACAGTCCCTATCTTCCGAAGCCGGTCAATCCACCGCGTATCCGGCAGTTCACGACCCCGACAGCGACCACTCTTGACTTGCATATGTTGTACCGTGTACGCAAGGATGTCCGTTTGAATTTTGCCGTCGTCAATCTCACCAATCGCAAATACTGGCTTTGGTCCGACGTACAGGGTCTGGCGGCCAACTCTGCGGTCGTTGACGCATACACCCAGCCGGGCAGGCACGTTCGCCTCTCGGTCGCAATGGACTTTTAGTGTCTCTGGGCGTTACGACGGCTTGGCGATCTCTGGCAGCACCTCGAGATGTCACCTCCTAGCGTCCTAGGGCGAACTCCTGCTTTGAAATAGCCTTTATAAGCAACGAGGGCCTGTATAGGATGAACAGCGCCGGATAGACTTGCCAGCTCAACCTGACATCACCTTATGAGCTGGACCAAAGACTATCCGCGCGACATGACCGGTTATGGTCGCAATCCGCCCCATGCGCAGTGGCCGAACCGCGCGAAAATTGCGATCAACTTTGTACTCAACTACGAAGAAGGCTCGGAAAACTCGGTGCTTCACGGTGATCCGGCGTCGGAGACCTTCCTTTCGGAAATCGCATTTGCACAGGCCTTCGAGGCACGGCATCTGTCGATGGAATCGATGTATGAGTATGGTTCGCGTGTCGGCGTGTGGCGCATCCTGCGCGAATTCGCCAAACGCAATCTGCCACTGACCGTGTTCGCTGTCGCCTGGGCGCTCAAGCACAATGAGGAAGCGACCAGCGCTTTCTGCGAACTCGGACACGAAATCGCCTGCCATGGACTGCGCTGGATTCACTACCAGCACATCGGTGAGGAACGCGAGAAGCAGTACATGGCGATGGGCACGCAGATCATCCGCGAAATGACCGGCGGCCAATGGCCTTATGGCTGGTACACCGGACGTGACAGCCCGAATACCAAGCGTCTGGTCATTGCGCACGGCGGCTATGAATACGACAGCGACTACTATGGCGATGACCTGCCGTTCTACCTGCCTGTGCTCATGCGCGACAGCACGGTTCAGAACCAGTTGATAGTTCCTTACACACTCGACGCCAACGACATGAAGTTTTCGTCGGCGGCAGGCTTCAACAATGGTCAGGATTTTGCGCAGTACCTGATCGACACCTTTGATGTGCTCTATGCCGAAGGCGACGAATCGCCCAAAATGATGAGTGTCGGCATGCATTGCCGAATCCTTGGAAAACCGGGTCGCATGGCGGGGCTGATGAAGTTTCTCGACCATGTCGAAAAGCATGATCGGGTGTGGGTTACGCGACGCATCGACATTGCACGACACTGGCGTGCGATGCACCCGGACAAGGCCCAGGAGTAGCCCGCGATGAGATTTGGAACCGAAATCCTGAAACAGGCCGACGTCCTCGCCACGTTCACGGAAAGTGCGCCGCAGATTACGAGAACCTATCTTTCGAAAGAACACAAGCAGGCAGGCGAATACCTGATCGGGCTCATGCACGACGCAGGCATGAACGCGGGTTTCGATCCGCTCGGCAACATCGTCGGACGCTATGAAGCAGGAGTTCCCTTTGCGCCGGTCGTGATGACTGGTTCGCATCAGGACAGCGTGCGCAATGCAGGAAAGTACGACGGCTTGTTCGGCATCCTGTCGCCAATCGCCTGCGTAAAAGAGTTGAACAGGCAGGGCAAGCGACTGCCTTACACGCTTGAGATCGTCGGCTTTGGCGACGAGGAGGGCGTTCGCTTCCCGGCGACCCTGGTCGGTAGCAAGGCCATGGCCGGCAAGTTTGATCCAGCGTGGCTTGATCGCGCAGACGCTGAAGGCGTCACCATGCGTCAGGCGATCAACGACTTTGGTGGTGATGCCGCCAAATGGAACGAGCTGGACCGCCGCAGCGAGCAGCACGGCGAGGTTGTTGCCTTTGTTGAGTCGCATATCGAGCAGGGGCCGGTTCTGCTGAACGAAGGTCTGGCGGTTGGCGTTGTGACCGCCATTGCCGGCGC
>CAYMSY010000446.1:0-3008 GCA_964393195.1 uncultured Alcaligenaceae bacterium
GATGAAACATCGGCGAATGCGTGGCGTCCGAGTCGACGCGGTAGGTGCGGCCCGGTGCGATGACCTTGATCGGTTTGCCCTTGCCCGTTACTTCGCCCGCGTGCATACGTGCATAACGCACCTGCATGGGCGAGGTATGCGTGCGCAGAAGTAGCGGCAAACCGTCCGTGCCGTTCATATCGACGTAAAACGTGTCCTGCATCGAGCGCGCCGGATGGTTCGGCGGATTGTTGAGTGCCGTGAAATTGAACCAGTCCGCCTCAATTTCCGGGCCGTCGGCGACGTCGAAACCGATGGAGCCGAAGATTTCCTCGACCCGCTGCCATGTTTTCATCACGGGATGAATGCCGCCGGTTCCGCGACCGCGTCCGGGAAGCGTGACGTCGATGGATTCCGCGGCGAGTTTGGCGTTCAGCGCATCGCTCGCCAGTGAGTCGCGACGGGCGTTCAGCGCAGCTTCAACAGCGGTCTTGACGCGGTTGATCTCGGCACCCCGAGTTTTTTTCTCGTCGGGTGTGAGCGTGCCCATACCTTTAAGCAGTTCGGTGACGGCGCCGGTCTTGCCGAGGTATTTCGCTTTGGCGTTTTCGAGGGACGGCGCGTCGGAGCACGCTGCGAAATCGGCAGTCGCTGACGACAGGATTTGTTCGAGAGATTGAGTCATGGCATCTCGGGATTCAGGAAAAGAAAAAGGGAGGCGATGCCTCCCTTTTTGGGTTGCTCTAGAGCGTCTGAAGTGGGAGGCGGTTAGGCCGTCTTCACGCGCTCTACGAGCGCGGTAAACGCCGGCATGTCAAAGACAGCCATGTCAGCGAGTACCTTGCGGTCGATTTCGATCATGGCCTTTTTAAGGGCGCCCATGAACGTCGAGTACTTCATGCCGCACTCACGGCTTGCTGCGTTGATACGCGCAATCCACAGGGCACGGAAATCGCGCTTCTTGTTGCGGCGATCGCGATAGGCGTATTGCCCGGCGCGCATGACCGCTTGCTTGGCAACGCGATATACATTGTTACGACGACCGCGATAGCCTTTGGCCAGCGCGATGATTTTCTTGTGACGGGCCCGGGCTGTTACACCACGTTTTACGCGAGGCATCTTCTAGTCCCCCTTTATGCGTAAGGCAGCATTTGACGAGCGGATTTCTCATCAGACGCGTGGATGGTCAATGTGCCGCGCAATTGACGCTTGTTCTTCGTCGTGCGCTTGGTCAGGATGTGCCGCTTCGTTGCGTGAGCGCGCTTGAGGCTGCCACTCCCGCGGGCTTTGATGCGCTTGGAGGCGCTCTTTTTGGTTTTCATCTTAGGCATGGCCTAATCTTCCTTACAAATTCACCTGATGAGGCGTTGCAGCACTACGCTGCAATCTTGGGAGCCCCAGCCGATGCTGCTGCCGGTGCGGGTGCACTGGCAGCGGGTGTCGCACCTGCCGCCGAGGCTGCGGGTGCTTTTTTGGCAGCCGGCTCTTTCGAAGCCGCGACCACCTTTTTCTTCGGAGCCACCATCATCACCATGAGGCGGCCTTCCATCCTCGGAAACTGCTCAACGACGCAGATTTCCTCGGTTTCAAGCTTGATACGGTCGAGCTGCCGTACACCGAATTCCTGATGCGCCATTTCGCGGCCCCGGAAGCGCAGGGTCACCTTGACCTTGTCGCCCTCGGCGATGAACTCGCGAAGCTTGCGCATCTTGATCTGAAAGTCATGTTCGTCGGTCTGCGGACGCAGCTTGATCTCCTTGATCTCGATCTGCTTCTGCTTGGACTTCGCTTCCTGCAGGCGCTTGGACTCCTGAAACTTGAATTTGCCGTAATCCATGATGCGGCAAACGGGTGGTTGCGCCGTCGGGGCAATTTCCACCAGATCCAGTTCAGCGTCTTCAGCCATTGCCATTGCCTCGCGCAACGTAACAATGCCTGCCTGCTCACCGTCTTTATCTATCAGCCGAACCTCGCGAGCGGTGATCTCGCCATTGATCCGGGTATCTTTATCGGCTATGTGACAACTCCAACTTAATTAGTGATGTGGGCACCCGGTCTGTTTTGTGAGACCGCCAGCTCAATGAATTTTTCGACAGGCATTACACCCAAATCCACGTTGCCGCGCCCGCGTACCGCGACGGCGCCCGCTTCTGCTTCTTTGCCACCAACCACAGCGATGTAGGGCAGCTTCTGAAGGCTTAACTCACGGATTTTATAGGATATTTTGTCCGCTCTCAAGTCTGCTTCGGCACGCAGCCCTGCGGCCTTGCACCGATTTACAACGGATTGGGCGAATTCGCCCTGATCCGACGTGATCGAAGCGACCGCTAACTGGCGAGGCGCCAGCCAGAGCGGCAAAGCGCCGGCATAGTTTTCGATCAGGATGCCGATGAAGCGTTCCAGCGAGCCCACAATGGCGCGGTGCAGCATGACCGGCGTCTTGCGCGTGTTGTCCTCCCCCACGTACTCCGCGCCCAGCCGGGCTGGCATATTGGGATCTACCTGCATCGTTCCACATTGCCAGACACGGCCCAGCGCGTCCTTCAGCGAGTACTCGATCTTGGGGCCGTAGAACGCGCCCTCGCCCTTCAATTCTTCCCACGGCGCGCCAGCCGCGTCGAGCGCATCCATCAGCGCCTTTTCGGCGCGATCCCAGCTTTCCTCCGAGCCAATGCGCTTTTCCGGGCGCGTCGAAATCTTGTAGATGATCTCGGTGAAGCCAAAGTCGGCATACACCTTCTGCAGGAGACGCGTGAAGGCGAGACATTCCGCCTGAATCTGGTCCTCGGTCACAAAAATGTGACCGTCATCCTGCACGAAACCGCGCACACGCATGATGCCGTGCAGCGAGCCCGACGATTCATTGCGATGGCAGGAGCCGAACTCGCCGTAGCGCAGCGGCAGTTCCTTGTACGAATGCAGACCGGCGTTGTAAATCTGCACGTGGCCAGGGCAGTTCATCGGCTTGACGGCGTACGTCCGCTTTTCGGACTCCGTCGTGAACATGTTGTCTTTGTAGTTCTCCCAGT
>CAYMSY010000447.1:0-901 GCA_964393195.1 uncultured Alcaligenaceae bacterium
AGGAAATGGACGATAAGCTTCGCCTGTTCAGATCGACCGTTTTCCTGCCGATCGCCGGCGTCGACTTTGCGCCGTATGTAACCCTCCTGCTCAGTCCGGTCGGAAACGCCCGAATCGCTGATCGAGTCGTAGTGATTACCGACGGCGACAAGGCCGTTAAGCCAGATGAGGACGACGACGAGACCTGTGACGGAGATATTGATCTCAGTGGTCAAAATCCGGAGGCCGCTGCGATCGGGTCTGGACGATTGCATGCAGACGGAGCCGACAGCACGGCCAATACTGATGAGGCGGATGCTTCGGAAGATCCCAGCCTTATCCCGGGCGAAGTGCGTGTGCAAAAGCTAAGAAAACTCACTTGCGGCTTAGGTGCGGAACAACATTTCGTCGCTATAAATAGCACCTACTCTCTGGAGACCGAGTTGATAGAAGCTGGAAATGCAGACCTCCTGGAAAAGGCGTATTTGAAGCTCCATCCACGATCTAGGAAGAAATGGCAGAACGCGATCAAGCTTGAAGGTGACGATCGTGCTAGGAAAATTCATAAAATTTTCGAAACTACGCGGAAAGGTGATTTCGCGCAGATCCTGGCGGAAATGATCGACGCTGACGAAACATTTGTTGTGCCTAAGTACTTGGCAGATGCGATAAACGAGACCGTAAAATGAGTTCATTGGACTGGGAGGCTACCGATGAGCAGGCGGCAGTTATTCAGCAGGCGGGTTCGGCTTATGTAACAGCTTGCCCCGGTGCCGGCAAAACCCGGACAATGGTCGAGCGAGCCCGTTTTCTCCTGAGCGCAACTGAAGATCGTAGAGGTGTCGCCTTCTTGTCGTTTACCAATACGGCAGTCGATGAACTCGAGGCCCGATTGCGTAAATTTGGCATTCTGCCATCGCCT